>JBOHSC010000461.1:0-4224 GCA_050733115.1 Gemmatimonadales bacterium | reverse complement strand
GCGTTGATGCCGCCCTGCGCGGCGATGCTGTGGGCTCGTCTCGGCGAATCCTGGAAACAGAAACACTTCACGTTGTAACCCAACTCGCTCATCGTAGCCGCGGCGGCGCCGCCGGCGAGTCCGCTCCCCACGACGATGACGGTGTATTTCCGCTTGTTGGCGGGATTTACGAGCTTCATCTGAAAGCGGTGGCTGTCCCACTTCCGCTCGATTGGCCCCGCTGGAATCTTCGACTTGAGGTCGATGGTCATCGGCCGCCTCCCACCACACCGGACAGAACCGCGATCGGCACGAGGGCGAATCCGAGCGCCACGGCGATCGCGATCACCAGCGCAACCCGTCGCTTGAGTGGGTGCGGCGACGGCTCCGCGACGCCGAGCGAGCGAATGGAGCTCCAGGTTCCGTGGTACAGGTGCATGCCGAGCGCCATCATCGAAACGACGTAGAAGGCCGTAACCCAGGGGATGCGGAAAGCCGAGAGGACGTTGTCATACACGTCCCCTTCGGTGAATGTACCGCCAGGACGGATGGTCCCGGTCGTGAAGTGAAGAATGTGGATGACGATGAACACGAGCAGCAGCACCCCGCCCCAGCGCATGGTGCGCGAGGCGAGCGTCGAGACCTGGGACACCCGTCGCGCATACGCCACCGGACGAGCCGCGCGGTCGCGTGCGGTGAGCTGCCACGCCGCCACGACGTGTAGTGCCAGCGCCAGGATCAACACCACCCGCACTACCCAGAGCAGCTCGTTGAGCGGACCGTGCAGCATCCGGCCGTAGGCGTTGATCCGCTCGGCGCCCTCAAAGAGCTGCAGGTTGCCGACCATGTGGCCGATCACATACAACACGCCGATGAGTCCGGTAACGGCCATCACCGTCTTCTTCCCCACCGACGAATCCCACAGGGCCTGCAGCCGATTCATGAATCGTCCCCGGTCAGGCGGCGTCGACAACCGCCTGGGTAGAACGGACCGCCTCCGCCGACTTGTGAAGCTCCGCGCGCTCCCCGTCGGTGAGCTTGATTTCGACGATCCGTTCGAGGCCCGCTCGGCCCACCTTGCAGGGCACGCCGCAGAACACGTCGGTGAGCCCGAACTCTCCCTTGAGCCAGGCCGAACAGGGCAGGAGACGCTTCTTGTCGAGCGCGATTGCCTCGACCATCTGGACTGCCGCGGCGCTGGGCGCGTAGTACGCCGAGCCCGTCTTGAGGAACGCGACGATCTCCGCTCCGCCGTTCCGCGTCCGATCAACGATGGCGTCCAGGCGGGCCTGGTCGATGAGCTGGCTGACGGGGATGCCCGACACCGTCGTGTACGACACCAGCGGCACCATCGTATCGCCGTGGCCGCCGAGCACCATGGCCTGAATGTCTTCGACGGAGATGTCGAGCGCTTCGGCGAGGAACATCCGGTAGCGCGCCGTGTCGAGCACTCCCGCCATGCCGATGACACGCTCACGGGGGAAGCCGCTGGCCTTCATGGCCACGTAGCACATGACGTCGAGCGGATTCGACACCACCACGATAATCGACCTGGGTGCCACGCGCGCGATGTCTCGCGCTACCGAACGCACGATGCCCGCGTTGGTCTTGACCAGGTCGTCGCGGCTCATTCCGGGCTTCCGGGCGATACCGGCGGTGACGACAAAAACGTCGGCGCCTTCCGCTTCCGCATAGCTGTTCGTGCCGATGACTCTACTGTCGAATCCCTCGATCGGACCCGACTGCCACTGATCGAGGGACTTGCCCTGCGGAACTCCTTCCACCACGTCGATCATCACCACGGTGCGCGCCAGGCTCTTCTCGGCGAGGCGCTGAGCCGCGGTGGCGCCCACGTTTCCCGCCCCGACGACGGCAACTTTTCCGAGCATCGATGACCGTTCCCGATGAAGTGTGTAGCCTGATTACTTCGGTGTAAAGCGCCGCAATATAGCGATTTACATGGGGTCGTACAAACCGCGCTGATGCCGCTACGACGACGCCGTGCGGCGAATCGCCTCGTACAGCACGATCCCCGTGGCGGTGGCCAGATTGAGGCTCCTCACCGGTCCGGTCATCGGGATCCGAAAGCACCGCTCGGGGTGCTTCTCCAGAATGCGCGCGGGCATCCCGTCGGTTTCGCTTCCGAAGACGAGGCAACTGTTCTGTCTGTACGGGGCATCCCAGAAGCTCCGCTCGGCGCGCGCCGAGAAATAGAGACAGCGCTCCCGATGCATTGCGTCGCGGAAGGCGAACCAGTCCGCGTGCACCCAGAGATCGACCGCATTCCAATAGTCGAGCCCCGCGCGACGAAGGTCGCTGTCCTCGAGCGAGAAGCCCAGCGGTCCGATCAGGTGGAGTGGAGTGTCGGCGGCTGCGCACAACCGCGCGATGTTGCCGGTGTTCGGGGGAATCTGCGGCTGGATGAGAGCCACGTGGAGCGGCATCACCCTCCCCGGGTGTGCATCTCGCGCCTCGGATCGGCCCGGAGGCCCTCGACCGGGTAAAGCACTCCGCGCTCGCCGAGCGCCGCTCGCGCTTCCGCACCGCGATCGGTACGACTCTGCCAGGTGGCCGTGATCCGCCCCCGGATGTCGTCGTCTCCCGCGCCCTCCCGGAGGAGCTCACGGAGATCGAGGCCGGATTCCGTATACAGGCACAGGAGCCAGGTGCCGTCGGCGGTGAGGCGCGCGCGGTCACAGGTGCGGCAGAACGGCACCGTCGTCGAGGCAATCACGCCGAAGGTCGTTCCGTCCGGGAGGGCGAATCGCTCCGCCGGAGCCGTGCCGCTGCGATCCATCGGCGTGACGGCCCCGTATCGGCGTGAGATGATGTCGAGGATCTCACGCTGCGACACGACCTGGCCCATCGACCATCCTGTAGCGCCACCGACGTCCATGTACTCGATGAAGCGGGCCTCGACGCCCTGGCTCCTGGCGAACTCGAGAAGCGCCACGATCTCGTCGTCGTTGAAATCCCGGATGACCACGCTGTTGAGCTTGGTGCCTTCGAAGCCCGCCGCTCCAGCCGCCGCGATCCCTTCGAGCACCTCCGAATGCCGCGCACTCTTGGCGAACGCGATCATCCGCTCGGGGCGAAGAGTGTCGAGGCTGACGGTTACCCGGTCGAGCCCGGCCTGGCGCAGCGCCGCCGCATGCCGGGCTAGCAGAATCCCGTTGGTCGTGAGCGCAATGTCGGTGAGGCTGCGGTGACGGCGGATGACGCTGACCAGCGACGGAAGGTCGTGCCGAAGCAGCGGCTCACCGCCGGTGAGACGGAGCTTGGTGACACCGAGTCCGGCGAATATCCCGGTGAGACGGCCGATCTCCTCGAACGTCAGAATCGATTGGCGCGGCAGCCAGATGTACTCGTCCTGTGGCATGCAGTAGCGGCACCGCATGTTGCAGCGGTCGGTAACCGACACACGCAGACTCTTGAGCGGCCGCTGGAAGACGTCGCGAATGTCGCTGCTCATGCCTGCTCCACGGGGATGGAGCGCCGGCCGACGGTAGGATCGAGCCATTCGACGGTGCCGTCGACATAGAACTCCTGTTTCCAGATCGGCACCCGCTGTTTCACCTCCTCGACGAGATATCTGCAGGCCTGGAACGCCGCGTCACGATGCGCGGAGGCGGCGACGGCGACGATCGCCGCTTCTCCCACCTCGAGCGTTCCCACCCGATGGCGCAGGGCCACAGCCACAGGCCAACGCGATTCCGTCTCCGCCACGATCCGCTCGCATTCCGCCTCGGCCATCGGCGCGTACGCGGAGTAGTGGAGCCGAAGCACCGGGCGGCCGCCGTGATGGTCACGGACCCACCCTACGAACGTGGCCACGCCTCCGCGCTCGGCGGACTGCACCGACGCGAGAAGCGGCGCGATGTCGAGCGGCTGCGCGCTGAGAAATCCCACGCTCACCCTCCGGCCAGCGGCGGCAGCACCGCGATTTCGTCTCCCGGGGAAACCGGTTCATCGAGAGAGACGTGCGCCAGGTTGCGGGCACAAAGGGGATGCGGGGGCAGCCCTGCCCCTCCGGGCATCGTTCGAAGGCGGGCCAGAACTCCCCCCACAGTGGCAGGCGAGGGAAGGCTCAGCTCGACCGATTCAAGGCCGAGACGCTCGGCGTAGCTCGCGAAGAGCAGGACGCGTACGGTGACGGAAGAAGCTGCTGCGGCAGGCATACTTGGAAGCTATCCCCGCGAGGAGATAGGGGAAACCACCGGAGAAAAACGGGGGTCGCTCCATGGC
>JBOHSC010000460.1:0-5263 GCA_050733115.1 Gemmatimonadales bacterium | reverse complement strand
CGTGGAACTCCTGCTCCGTCAGGGCACCGGCCACGCAGCCAACCCAGAGCTCCATGCTGGATCGCACCGCCGCCGGAACCTCGCCTCGCACCACGACGTCGGACACCGCGAACCGGCCTCCGGGCTTGAGCACGCGGAACGCCTCCGAGATCACCTTTCGTTTGTCGCCTGAAAGGTTGACGACGCAGTTGGAGATGATCACGTCCACCGATTCGTCGGAGAGCGGAATCGACTCGATCTCCCCACGGAGGAACTCCGCATTCTCGACTCCCGCCTTGCGCTGATTCTCGCGGGCCAGCGCAAGCATCTCGTCCGTCATGTCGAGGCCGTATGCCTTGCCTCCGGGTCCGACTCGCCTGGCCGAGAGCAGGACGTCGATGCCACCACCGGAGCCCAGGTCGAGCACTACGTCGCCCTCGTGCAGCTCCGCAAGCGCGGTGGGATTGCCGCAGCCGAGCGAGGCGAGCACGGCTTCCCTGGGCAGCACCGCGGTCTGCGCATCGCTATAGAGGTTGGAGGTGATCGGATCGTCCGCCCCGCTACCGCACGAGCCGCCGCAGCACGACGACTTTGCCCCGCTGGACACACGCAGTGCGGCCTCGCCGTACCGGTCCCGTACCGTGGTCTTGAGATCTTCGGGGCTCATTGGAGCGGCTCAGCAACAGCCACTTTGGCGGTCCGCAGGCGACGGGGCCGCGGCCAGGGCGTCGACCACCTCGACCACCTCGCCGAGCGTGTCGGTATTCAGCGTGTAGTACATCCAGCGCCCTTCCTTCCGGTCGGTTACGAGCCCGGCATCCTTCAGTACCTTCAGGTGGAATGACAGACGCGACTGCGCCGCGTCGAGCGCGTCGGTGAGATCACAGACGCATCGCTCCCCATGCCGCAGCCGCTCCAGGATACGAAGCCGGGTGCCATCGGAGAGGGCGTGAAAGAGTTGGGCGCTGCGGGCGGGATCGGTGCGGGTTGGCGTCGGCATGATTGCAACATATCAAAGATTCTTGATGCGTCAAGGGGCTGTCGAAATCAGTGCCCGAGACACCCCTAGTTCTGCCCCGTCGTCAACAGCTTCCGCAGCGGATGCTTCGCGTAGATCGGCTGGAGTGCGAGGTACCGCGTCATCATGCTCGTGCCCGGCACCAGGAGCTCGTAGTGTTCGAGCAGCTCCGTTTGATCGGACGTGGGCTTTGCCGCGGCGGTGAGCTGGAGATAATGGATGGCGAACGCGACCGCTTCTGCCTGGTGCTCGGAGACGCTGCCGTAGCCGTACCGCTTCGGGTCGCGGATCGGCGGGGTGCCCGCCCAGAGCACCGCCATCTGGCCGGGCGCGCGCGCCTGCCAGCGGTGAGCCAGCTCGTGCGCCAGCGCGTGCCGGAGCTGTGCCTGGGTGCTCATCCGCGACGGATCGAGCGCCAGCGAGTCGCGTGAGGCGACGTATTCGCCGAGCCGCCCGGCATTGCGGCCGCGATCGCCGACGACGCCGACCGCCTGCTTCGGGCGCCCGAACAGCGCAAAGAGGGTGTCGGCGTACCGGCTCTTGACCAGTGTGCGGATCAGCCCGTTGACGGCGACACGACTGTTGGGGTTGACCAGCGGGGTTTCCACGGCCCACTCGCGCGATCCGAGACTGTCGAGCCATGCGGGGTGCGCCGCCAGGTCGAGCAGCGGACCCGGCGCATCGGTCTCGAAGAGACCGTTGTCCACCCGGATCATGTAGATGGTCCGTCCCTGGACCCGATGGGTGTAGGCGACCGACACCGCCGACGCGCGCCAGCTTTTCCCGCCGGTCTTCCTGAGCGGACCCACCAGAGGAAAAGTCGAGGTGAAGGCGCCGTTGGCCGCTTCGAAAACGAGGCCCGAGTCGGTCACGAACATCGCCCCCGCGACCGGCGGCAGACCCCGCTGCGAGAGATATCCCGTCACCAGGGAGCCCGCGAGCACCGCCGAGCGCCGGGCGCGGGACACCGCCGCGATGTTGCGTGGCCGGAGCGTATCCTCATCTTCCGCCGACATCCCGCGCGGAGCGGCATAGCCGCTCGCCTGCGGAAGGGCGACCGCCCCGGCCCGGGGGAGACTCCCGGCGGCCAGCACGATTGCGAGGGCGAGAAGGCAGGGGATACGCACGAGTGTCAGCGGCTCCCGAGTCCGCCCTGGTCGAGCGCGGTGGGTGCTTCCGTGGCGCTCGCCGGGTTCACCCAGGTGCTCTGCACCAGGAGGATGGTGAGGGCGACGATCAGGAACACCATCGCGCCGAGGATGACGAGAGCCGCCCGCCCGAAGGCGGGAGAAATGGGTACGGTGGTGCTGGGTGCGGCGCTGCCGAGGTCAGCGGACACGTGGCGGCTCAGGGTTCCGTGTGAGAGGTGGATGCCTCAGCCGGGAATGCGGAGCCGCATTCCGGCGCGAATGTCGTTCCGGCTCGAGATCGCGTTCGCCTGACTCAGGGCGCGCACCGAGACCCGGTACCTCCGCGCGATTCCGCTCAACGTCTCGCCGCGCTTTACCCGGTGGACCTTCCCGTGGGCGTAGCGGTGCGAGCCCGGCGTCCCCACGGCGCCGGTCGCCCGCATGGCGAGCGCCGATGGAGCGGCAACGGCCGGGATGACCACGATTGTTCCCTTGACGGGCCGCGACGTCCTGAGCTTCGGATTTGCCGACCGCACCTCCGCGACCGGCAGGTGATAGAGCGCCGCGATGGCGGTGAGCCGCTCGGCCCGGGGCACCCGGTAGGTGATGTACCGTACCCGTTGCGCCGGGCGGAGCTCGGCATATCGCTCTGCAACGGTCGGGCCGGTCCCGAGGGGCGGCCGGACGACCGAGGTCGAGCGTGGCGGCGTGGCCAGCCGGAGATACTGCGGGTTGAGGTCGCGGATCTCGGCGAGGTCGGTTTCGGCCAGCCTGGCGATGACGTCGAGACCGGTCACGTCGGTAACCACGATCGAATCGTAAGCGAAGGGCGCGACGTCAGTAGCGGTGAACCCATACCGGGCAGGGGCCTTGGCGATCAGCGCCGAAGCGATCAGCTTGGGCACGTAGTCCTGCGTTTCGGCCGCTAGCAGGTCGCTGGAGGCGAGCCGGAAGAAGGCGGCATCGCTGGTGACGTTGTTGGCCTCGGGAGCCGATTCGGAGTCCTCGTCCGGCGTGTCGGCATCCGCGATCGTGCTGTCCTCGGCGACGGCCACCGAATCGGCCACCGCGGCTTCGGTCAGCGGCTCGGCGGGAGTGTCCCACTGCAACTTGCCCAGGCTCCGCGACACCTTTCCGGCGCCTGCGTTGTAGGCCGCGGCCGCCAGGTAGAGGCTGCCGAAGCGCTGGCGAAGGTCGCGCAGGTGGCGGGCGGCGGCATCGGTGGCCTTCACGGGGTCGCGACGCTCGTCGACCCAGGAATCGACCCTGAGACCGTACCCGCGGCCGGTGCCCCGCATGAACTGCCACATTCCCACGGCGTAGGCCCGGCTGACGGCCTCGTTCGAGTACCCGCTCTCGATGAGCGCCAGGTATCCGAGGTCGCCGGGAAGGCCTTCCGCCTCGAATCGCCGGCGGATCATCGGCTCGTACCGGGCGCCACGCTGCAGGAAGACTTCCATCCGGCTCCGGGCGAGTCCGTCGAAGTATTCCAGATAATACTGGACCCGGGGGTGGGTCGCGTAGGTCTCGACGTCAATGTCCCAGCGGACCCGCTCGGCGTCGAAGGCAGGGATTACCTTTTCGTCGGGTGAGGTGGCCGCGAGATCGTTGAGGACCAGGGCGTCGGCGGTTGCAGTGTCGGCGGAAAGGGTCGAGAGGTCGAGCGGAGGAACCGCCGAGTCGATACCCGCGCTCAGCGGGAGCACGGTCGGTGCTGGCGGCAGATGGGTCGCGCAGGCAGAGAGGGCCAACAGCGCGCTGCACTTGATCAGCCGTCGATGCATTCCGGTTAGGCTAAAGGGTACGGGAGAGACCACGTGACACTGTATCGTAACTGCACAAAACGGGCCGCGGCAACAACACGCTCAAGGCATTTCGCGGACCTCATTTGCGATGCGTCGCGAGAAGATTTCCGCTCGCGAGGTCGGGCATTCTTCGATTCACTCGGCAAAACGCCGCGCGGGAACGTTCCTCGCTGTCGGCCTACTCTCCGAAACGACATTCGAACTGCCCCATCCTCGCGGCGAAGGCCTCAGGGTGACAGATTGTGCGCGTGAACTTCATCTACCCGTCGGTCGCCCTGCTCGGGATGGCACTGCCGGCCACCCTGGCACCCGACAGCGTGCTCGCCCGCTACGATTTCGACAGTCCGCCGGCCGACCGGTGGGAGCTGCCGCGCGCGCTCGACGAGATCAGCGGCCTCGCCATCGATTCTGCCGGCCACCTCTATGCCCACGGCGACGAGCGTGCCGAGATCTTCCAGCTCGACCGCGTCGACCACCGGATCGTCTCCCGGTTCACCTTCGGCGACCCGGGGGTGCACGGAGATTTCGAGGGGATCGCCGTGGCGGGCGACCGGATCTTCCTGGTGACGAGCGACGGCGTTCTCTACGCCGGACGCCCCGGCGCCGACGGTGACCACGTGGACTTCGTGACCTACGCGACGGGGCTCGGCCGACTCTGCGAGATCGAGGGACTGGCCTACGACCCATCCACCCCCTCGCTGCTTCTCTCCTGCAAGGAGGCGAGGGCCAGCGAGGTGCGGCACCGGCTGGCGATCTATCGCTGGTCGATCGACCGCCGCGCCCTCTTTCCCAAGCCGGCGGTCCTGACCGGCTACGCACCGATCGCGCGGGCCGTCGGCGAGAAGGCCTTCCACCCCACCGATCTGACGCGGGATGCCGAGACCGGACACTTTCTGGTGCTGGCATCGCGGGAGCGTGCGATCGCCGAGGTCACCTCGCAGGGCGAGGTGGTCAAGGTCGTCCGGCTCCGCCGCGCCCTTCACCGGCAGGCCGAGGGCATCGCCATCGATCGCGACGGATCGCTTCTCGTCGCCGACGAAGGCGCCGGCAAGCGGGGCACGCTCACCACCTATGCCCGGGTCGAGTAGCGCGAGCGTTCCCCGCCGCGCGATTGCCGCACTGGTTCTGGTGGCGGGTTGCGGCGTTGCTCATCCGCCTGGGCAGCCCGCGCCGGTACCGGCGCCCGAACGGGTAACGGCCACCCTGTTTCTGATCGGCGACGCGGGAAGCCCGGCGCCGGGAGGCGAGCCGGTGCTCCGGTCGCTGGAGCGTGATGCGTCGCTGGCTCGCGGACGCACCACGATCGTCTTCCTCGGCGACAACGTCTACCC
>JBOHSC010000459.1:0-12451 GCA_050733115.1 Gemmatimonadales bacterium | reverse complement strand
CGGTGAAGTAGTCCACCCCCTGCTCCGCCTGCTCGATCAGCGTGTCCCGATAAATCTCCCACGTCAGATCTTCGGCTTTCCCCCCCGCCTTCTCCAGCGCCTGGTAGATCGGCACGGTGCCGATCGGCACCGGCGAGTTCCGGAGGATCCACTCGCGGGTCTCGCGGATGTCGCGGCCGGTCGAGAGGTCCATCACCGTGTCCGCGCCCCAGAGCGTCGCCCAGCGAAGCTTCTCGACCTCGTCGTCGATGGATGATCGGACCGCGGAGTTGCCGATGTTGGCATTGATCTTCACGTGGAAGCGCCGGCCGATCACCATCGGCTCGAGCTCGGGGTGATTCACATTGGCGGGGATGATCGCGCGGCCGCGCGCCACTTCGCTCCGGACGAGCTCGGGCTCCGTCCCCTCGCGAATGGCCGCGAATTCCATCTCGGGGGTGATCTCCCCCCGCCGGGCGAACTGAAGCTGCGTGACGCACTCGGTGCCCGGACGCGGCGGCCGGCGAACCGGCGGCAGTCCGACGCGGGGATCAACGCCACCGGGGCCGCTCGTGTCGTAGACCCGCAGGGCCGGCTCGCCGCCGGACAGCGCGATCTCGCGCGTGGGGACGCGAATGCCGCGACTCCCCTCGACGTAGACCTTGGTGGATCTGGGAAAGGCGTCGCCGTAGCCGGGCAGGATGGAGGACGCGGGAACGGGCAGGGTGGTGGTGGCCATCGAACGTTCTCCCCGTGAAGGCGGAGGGAGAGAGTGGGGCTACGCCCCGCCGCGCTCCCTTCGCCGGTATGAACCGGATCAGGTTCCAAGGGTCTTCTCAATGAGGCCGACTTCCACCCCATGCCCCTGGCGGCACAGGAAGGGTACACCCTTCCCGAGCGGACTCAAGTCGCCAGGCGGAAGAGCTTCCGAGATTCCGACATTCCTGTCGGCATCGGCGGTGGCGGCGGAACACCATTGAAGGAGCTCGGGAGCGGCCTTCTGTCGCAACAATCCGACAGATCGCGGCCCCCGCGGCAGCCACCGTCTCGACAGACTCGACGACCGCGGTAGCCGCAGACACGGTCAACAAGCTCGACAGCACGAAGGCGATGGTCGATTCGACGAAGACGATGGTGGATTCGGCCAAGGCCTCGAACTAGAATTTCCGCTCGCATCGGAGAGGAGCAGGTCATCGCGGGCGCTGAGGCCGGGTCGCCGCCCGGTTCGTCTCTCCCGGTTGACAACCCCCTCAGTGGACGCTAGGCTAGTCGACATGAGCTTCAACGCTGTTCCCGTGCGCTCGGCCGAGGCCGCCCATATGCTGGGCATGGCCATGTGTTGTTGTATGACCAACTCTCGCCTCGACTGGACGACCTAGCGGCCCATAGCTGACAGCTATTGCACCCACGCCCGCAGGATGTCCTGCGGGCGTCTTGTTTTTTGCGCCCTGAAGTCGGAGCCCGAATGTCGCTGGAGGCACTGGAACCGGTCACGGTCGGCGAGGATGCGGAGCCGCAGGCGATCGTGCGCTGGATGCTGGAGCGGTTCGCCGGCCGGCGTCTTGTCCTCACGACCTCCTTCGGAATGGAAGGATGCGCGCTGATCGACATGGTCGGCCGGCACGGTCGGCCGGTCCCGGTGATCTACCTCGACACGATGTTCCTCTTCCCCGAGACCTACGCGCTTCGGGACAGGATGGTGGAGCGGTATCCGCACCTCGGCTTCGAGAATCACGGCACCACGCTCACGCCGGAGCAGCAGGCGGAGCGCCATGGGCCGGAACTTTGGACTCGCGAGCCCGACCAGTGCTGCAGGCTCCGCAAGGTGGAGCCGATGCGCGAGGCGCTCCGGGACGTGGACGTCTGGGTGACAGGGCTGATGCGGAGCCAGTCGGCCGAGCGGGCCGGCCTGCGGGTGGTTGAGTGGGACTGGCAGTACCAGGTGCTCAAGGTGAATCCGCTCGCCGGCTGGGATCGCGGAAAGATCTGGGACTACGTGAAGCTGTACGACGTGCCGTATAACGAGCTGCACGAGCGGGGCTACCCCACGATCGGCTGCACCCACTGCACCATCGCGGTCGAAGGCGCCGCCGCTTGGGACTACAGCCGCGCGGGCCGCTGGAGCGGGACGAGCAAGACCGAATGCGGGCTGCACGACGGCTACACCCGAGACTCGTAGCCAGCGACCCACTACCCGAGACCACGATGATGACCGGAAAACCGGAATCCAAAGTCGAAGTCGCCAAGCGGCACGGGCGGCATCTGCGCGGCACGATCGCCGAAACGCTGGCGTCCGATGCGACTCACTTTCATCACGACGACCTGCAGCTCCTGAAATTCCACGGGACCTACCAGCAGGACTCGCGTGACCAGCGGCGCCATCTCGAGACCGCTGGCCGGGAGAAAGCATACTCGTTCATGGTCCGTGTCGCGATTCCCGCCGGCGCGATCAGTGCGGCGCAGTACCTCGGTCTCGAGTCGATCGCCGATCGTCACGCCAACGGCACCCTCCGCATCACGACGCGCCAGGGCTTCCAGTTCCACGGCGTGCTCAAGGGTGATCTCAAGGCGACGATCGCCGGGATCAACCAGGACCTCCTCACCACCATCGCCGCCTGCGGCGATGTCCAGCGCAATGTGATGGGCTGCTCCGCCCCGCTGGCCGACGCCGACCACGCCGCGGTCCGGAGGGTGGCCGAGGCAGTGGCCCGGGAGCTCCGGCCCGCGTCGCGCGCCTATCACGAGATCTGGCTTGACGGGGAGCGGCAGCTCTCCACCGAGGACGAGCCGTTCTACGGCACCCAGTACCTGCCACGGAAGTTCAAGACCGCGGTGGGACTGTCCACCGACAACTGCGTGGACATCTATGCCCAGGACGTGGGGCTCCTCGCCATCGCCGGACGGGGCGTGCTGCGGGGCTTCAACCTGCTCGTCGGCGGCGGACTCGGCATGACGCACAACAAGGGCGACACCTCCGCGCGACTCGCCGAGCCGCTCGGTTTCGTGCCGCTCGAGCACGGCGTCGAGGCGGTGCGACTCGTGGCGGCCATTTTCCGCGACCACGGCAACCGCTCCGACCGCCGGCACGCCCGTCTCAAGTACCTGCTGGCCGAATGGGGGATCGACCGTTTCCGCGAGGAATTCCAGCGGCGCGCGTCGTTCACGCTGGCTCCGCCGGTACCGCTCGCCCCCCTCCCCTTCCACGATCATCTCGGCCGCCACCGCCAGCCCGATGGCCGCTGGTTCTACGGCGTCTTCGTGCAGAGTGGGCGCATCGCCGATACCGAGGGCCACGCACAGAAGACGGCGCTTCACCAGATCGTCGGACACCTCTCGCCCGGCGTGCATCTCACAGGCCAGCAGAATCTGCTGCTCACCGATCTCGATTCCGCGGGCGCGGATGCGGTCGAGAGCACGCTGCGCGAGCATGGCGTGCTTCCGCCGCTCGAGCTGGCGGCGGTACGGCGCTATTCGATGGCCTGCCCCGCCCTGCCGACCTGCGGGCTCGCGGTGGCCGAATCGGAGCGCGCCATTCCGGGCATCCTCGATGAGTTCGAGGCCGAGATCGAGCGGCTGGGGCTCCGCGACGTTCCCATCACCATCCGCATGACAGGGTGCCCGAACGGCTGCGCCAGGCCATACACCGCCGACCTGGCGTTCGTCGGCCGGTCGCTCGGCCTGTACAACGTCTACGTCGGCGGTAGCCTCGCCGGCGATCGCCTGGTCGATCTCTACCGGGCCGACGTGCCGCAGGATGACCTCCTCAACACCATCCGTCCGCTGCTCGCGCGCTGGGCCGCGGAGCGCATCGGTGGGGAGGGGTTCGGAGACTTCTATCAGCGGTTGATGGGGCTTCGCGCGCGGCGCACTACGGTGTCCGGCCGCGAGCTGGCCACGATCGATCGGATTCCGCAGGAGGTGGGCCGGTGACCACTTCCTCCAGGCGCGCGCTGGTGCTCGCCGCCCACGGCTCCCGCCGCGAGCCCGCAGCCAACGCGCTCGTGCGCCGTCTCGCCGAGTCGCTGCGGGGGCGCCGCCTGTTCCACGAAGTCGCGGTCGCCTTCCATCAGGGTGAGCCCGGCTTCGACGCGGTGCTCGACGAGGTTGGCGCCGACGAGATCACCGTCGTCCCTCTCCTCGCGAGCGCCGGCCACTACTGCGACGTCGTGCTGCCGGAGGCGCTCGCCAGGAATCGCAGGCACGGGGAGGTGCGGATCAGAGTGACGCCACCGGTGGGAACCCATGGCGGGATCGCGCCGCTCGTCGCACGCAGGGTCTCGGAGCTGCTGCGCCAGGGTGTGGCGCCGCGCGACCAGGTCTCGTTGCTGCTCGTGGGCCACGGCACCCGCCGCCACGCCGACAGCCGGGCCTCCACACTGCAGCTCGCCGAGACGCTCCGGAAGCGTCGTGTGGCGGGCGAAGTGCTCGCGGGGTTCCTCGACGACGATCCGCTGGTCGAAGAGAGCATCGCCAGAGCAGTGCTGCCGACTCTTCTCGTCATCCCCTTTCTGATCGGCGGGGCGCATGCGATCGAAGATCTCCCCCGGCTGGTGGGGAAGGCCGACGGGCGCCGGGTCGTAATCGACGAAGCCGTCGGCGCCTACGCGGGGCTCGAGGAGATTGTCATCGATCTCGCACGCCGCCACACTCCGCCGCCGGCGTCGCGCTTCCGTTCGCGCAGCACCCTCATCAAGCGTGAGTCTGGAGCGGTGCATCTCGTCGGCGGCGGCCCCGGCGATCCCGGCCTCATCACCGCGCGCGGGCTCGAGCTCCTGCAACGTGCCGACGTCGTGGTACATGACCGCCTCGTGGGCGCCGAGCTCCTTGGGGAGGCCCGGTCGGACGCCGAATTGATCGATGCGGGCAAGGGCCCCGGCCACGCTCCGTACGCGCAGGCGGAGATCAACGCGATCCTGGTCGACCGCGCGCGCCGCGGGCGCACCGTTGTCCGGCTCAAGGGGGGCGACCCGTTCGTCTTCGGGCGCGGAAGCGAAGAGGCGGCGGCGTGCCGCGCAGGGGGAGTGCCGGTATTCGTCGTACCGGGGATATCGAGCGCGCTCGCGGCCCCTGCCGCGGCGGGAATCCCGGTGACCGCGCGCGGGCTGGCTCGCTCGTTTGCCGTGGTCACCGCACACACCGCCGACGGCGTCACCGACCTGACCGGGCTCGCGGGGGTGGACACACTTGTGGTGCTCATGGGACGCGGCACCCTCGCGATCATCGCGGAGCAGCTCATCGCCGCCGGGCGCAGCCCCGACACCCCGGCTGCCTGCATCCAGTCGGCGACGACGGCGGAGCAGCGGGTGACGCGTGCCACGCTCGCCACCATCGCCGGCGCCGCCGACCGGGACGGTCTCGAGTCTCCGGTGGTCACGGTGATCGGAGCCGTCGCGGCGCTCGCCGACGTGGGGCTCTCCACCCTGCCCGCCGCGGCGCTTGCCGTGGCGGCGGGGGCGTAGGAGATCGCGATGACGAGCGCGCTCCTGGCACCAGCCATTCACCGACACACCCCGGCCACCCACCTCGAGCGGATGAGCATCGTGGTCGCGGGTCACGTCGACCACGGCAAGAGCACGATCATCGGCAGGCTCCTCGCCGACACCGGGTCGCTCCCCGAGGGGAAGCTCGACCAGATCCGCGACCTCTGCGCCCGCACCGCCCGGCCTTTCGAGTACGCCTTCCTCCTCGACGCGCTCAAGGACGAGCGCGCGCAAGGCATCACCATCGACTCCGCCCGGGTCTTCTTCACCTCCGCGCGACGGACCTACGTCATCATCGACGCGCCCGGGCACATCGAGTTCCTGAAGAACATGGTGAGCGGCGCCGCGCGCGCCGAGGCCGGGTTCCTCGTCATCGACGCGCGCGAGGGCATTCAGGAGAACTCCCGGCGTCACGGCTACCTGATGGCCATGCTCGGCATCAGCCAGCTCGCGGTGCTGATCAACAAGATGGATCTGGTGGGTTACGACGAGGGGACGTTCGAGGCGCTCGTCTCGGAATACACCACGTTTCTCGGGGCGGTGGGCGTGACGCCCGCCGCCTTCATCCCGGTAAGCGGCGCGGCCGGCGACAATCTCGCCGCCCGTTCGGCCTCGATGTCGTGGTACGCAGGGCCGACCGCGCTCGAGGTGCTCGACGGTTTCCGGCCGGAGGCGCCGGCAGTCGCGAAGCCGTTCCGGATGCCGGTGCAGGACGTCTACAAGTTCACCGCCGGCGACGACGATCGCCGCATCGTGGCGGGAACCATCGAGAGCGGCATGCTCCGAGTCGGGGACGAGATCGTCTTCTATCCATCCGGCAAGCTGGGCCGGGTGCGCACCATCGAGGCCTTCAACCGTCCGATGCAGCGCACCGCCCGGGCCGGCGACGCGACGGGCTTTACCCTGGACGAGCAAGCCTACGTGGCCCGGGGCCAGATCGCGGCACGCCGGGGAGAGCCCGCGCCACGGGTGTCCGACCGGCTCTCGGTCAGCCTCTTCTGGCTCGGCAAGCGCCCGCTCGTGCCCGGCCGCGAGTACGTCCTCAAGCTCGGCAGTGCGCGGGCGATCGCCCGGCTGGAAAAGGTGGACCGGGTGATCGACGCGTCGGATCTCGCGGTGACGGAGCACAAGCCTCGGGTGGACCGGCACGACGTGGCCGATTGCGTCCTCCGGCTCAAGACGGCCATCGCGCTCGACCTGGTGGACGACCTGGCTGCCACCAGCCGATTCGTCCTCCTCGACGACTACGAGATCAGCGGCGGCGGGATCGTCCGTAGGGTGGAGGCGTCCCGCGGTGACGCTCCCACGATCGAGCCCGCGGTCGTGTGGCTCACCGGGCTCTCCGGCGCCGGCAAGAGCGCCATCGCCGGGCAACTCGTCGAGACGCTGCGGTCGCGGGGGCTCAGCGTCGAGCACCTCGACGGCGATACCGTGCGCGACCTCTTTCCCACCGGCTTCACCCGCGAGGAGCGGCACGAGCACAACCGACGCATGGCCTTTCTCGCGAGCCGTCTCGAGCACCACGGGGTTACCGTGGTCGCGTCGTTCGTTTCGCCGTATCGCGCCTCACGCCAGTTCGCGCGTGAGCTGTCCCGTCGATTCATCGAGGTGCATGTCTCGACTCCGATCGAGGAGTGCGAGCGCCGCGACGTGAAAGGCCTCTACGCGCGCGCGCGCCTGGGGGAGTTGCGCCACTTCACCGGCATCGACGATCCGTACGAGCCGCCGGCGGCGGCGGAGGTTACCCTCGACACCCGCGAGCTGTCCGTCGACCAATCAGTGGCCCGGATCGTCGAGCGGTTGTCGTCATGAGCCACGCGACGGTTTCGCTCGACCACCTCGACCAGCTCGAAAGCCGGAGCATTCACATTCTGCGCGAGGCCTACCACGGCTTCAAGCAGCTCGGGATGCTCTGGTCGATCGGCAAGGACAGCACGGTCCTCCTCTGGCTGGCGCGAAAGGCGTTCTACGGGCACGTCCCCTTCCCGCTCATCCACATCGACACGTCGTACAAGATTCCGGAGATGATCCGCTACCGTGACCGGCTGGTGGCGGAGTGGAAGCTGAACCTGATCTACGGCGAGAACCGTGCGGCGCTCGATGAGCGGCGGACCTTTCCCGACGGCGCGGTGGACCGGGTGACCTGCTGCCGCCTCCTCAAGACCGAGGCCCTCACCAACACGCTGAGCGGCGAGTGGCCGCGCTACCGGTTCAACCACTCGATCGCCGCCTACGAGCTCGATCCGAGCCGCGAGCCGTTCACCGGCATCATCGCCGGCGTACGGGCCGACGAAGAGGGCAGCCGCTCCAAGGAGCGCTACTTCTCGCCGCGATCGGCGGAGAATCTGTGGGACGTGGGCGATCAGCCCCCCGAATTCTGGAACCAGTACAAGACGGAATTCGCGCCGGGCACCCACGTGCGGATTCACCCGCTGCTCGACTGGACCGAGCTCAACATCTGGGAATACATCGAGCGGGAGCAGATCCCGACGGTGGCGCTCTACTACGACCGGGGCGACGGCACGAGATATCGGTCGCTGGGTTGCGAGCCGTGCACCCATCCGATCGCGTCGTCGTCGCGTAACGTCGGCGAGATCCTCGTGGAGCTCCGCTCCGGCCGGCTCCGGAACGTCGCCGAGCGATCGGGGCGCGCGCAGGACAAGGAGGATGGCGGGGGACTCGAGACGCTGAGGCGGGAAGGGTACATGTGAGCACGACCCCTCCAGTCGTCACCGAACAGTTCCTCAACCAGCTCCTCGCGGCGTTGCGCGATCTGCGCTTCGGCTCGATCGAGATCGTGGTGCACGACGCGCGGGTTGTCCAGATCGAGCGGCGGGAGAAGGGTCGCCTGACATGATGCACGTAACAGTCACCGGGACTGACCGGACCGCCCCCGAGAACTTCATCGTCACCCAAATACAGCACTCATTCTGAGGCCGATCCTCATGCGATCTTCGACTCTCGACCTTCGACTGCTCGGCCTCGGGATCCTCACCGCCGGCGTCCTCGTTGCGATGCCGGTGCATGCCCAGCAGAAGCCCATCAGGCTGCTCAACGTTTCCTACGACCCCACCCGGGAGCTCTATGAGGACGTCAACAAGGAGTTCGCCACGTTCTGGAAGGCCAGGACCGGCCAGGATGTAACCGTCAAGCAGTCGCACGGCGGCTCCGGCAAGCAGGCCCGCGCGGTGATCGACGGCCTCCCCGCCGACGTCGTGACTCTCGCGCTGGCGTACGACGTCGACGAGATCGCGGAGAAGGGACGGCTGCTCCCCGCCGACTGGCAGAAGCGGCTTCCGCACAACAGCTCACCGTATACGTCGACGATCATCTTCCTCGTCCGAAAGGGAAATCCGAAGAAGATTGCCGACTGGTCCGACCTGATCCGTCCCAACGTCTCGGTGATCACTCCCAATCCGAAGACGTCGGGCGGCGCGCGCTGGAACTATCTGGCGGCGTGGGCGTACGCCCGTCACCGGCCGGGAGGCAACGATTCCACGGCCAAGGCCTTCGTCACCGCTCTCTACCACAACGTTCCCGTGCTCGACGCCGGCGCGCGCGGCTCTACCACCACCTTCGTGGAGCGCGGCATCGGTGACGTGCTCCTCGCCTGGGAGAACGAGGCGTTGCTGGCAGTCAAGGAGCTGGGGCCCGACAAGTTCGACGTGGTGGCTCCGAGCAGCAGCATCCTCGCCGAACCGCCGGTGGCGGTGGTGGACAAGGTTGCGCGGAAGCACGGGACGGAGGCGGTGGCCAAGGCATACCTCGACTTCCTCTACGGCGATCAGGGGCAGGAGATCGAGGCGCGGCATTACTACCGCCCGCGGAACGAGCAGATCGCGGCCAGGTACGCGTCGCAGTTCGCCAAGGTGAATATGGTGACGATCGACGGGGAGTTCGGGGGGTGGCACAAGGCGCAGCGGACGCACTTCTCCGACGGCGGCACTTTCGATCAGATCTATCAGCCGAGCGCGCAGGCGGCCCGGTGAACAAACGTTCCACCGTATTGCCCGGGTTCGGGCTCACCCTCGGTGTCACGCTCATCTACCTGAGCGTGCTGGTGCTGATCCCGCTCTCGACGCTGTTCATCAAGTCGGCCGGCCTCGGCCCGGCCGGCTTCTGGGCGGCGGCCACGGCGCCGCGAGTGATGGCCTCGTACAGGCTCACCTTCGGCGCATCGTTCGCCGCGGCCGCCGTCAATGTGGTCTTCGGCCTGCTCGTGGCCTGGGTGCTCACGCGCTATCGATTTCCCGGCCGTGGCATCGCCGACGCGCTGGTGGACCTTCCCTTCGCGTTGCCCACCGCGGTCGCCGGCATCACGCTGACTACCCTGTATGCGCCGAATGGCTGGATCGGCTTGCGGCTGGCGCCACTGGGAATTACGGCGGCGTACACCCCGCTCGGCGTCATGATCGCACTCACGTTCATCGGGCTGCCGTTCGTGGTGCGGACGGTCCAGCCGGTGCTGCAGGACCTGGAATCCGAAGTGGAAGAGGCCGCAGCCAGCCTCGGCGCCAACAGGTGGCAGACCTTTCGGCGGGTGCTGTTGCCGACGATCGGCCCGGCGCTCCTCACCGGATTCGCGCTCGCCTTTGCGCGCGCGATCGGAGAGTATGGCTCGGTGGTGTTCATCTCGGGCAACATGCCATTCCGGACCGAGATCGCGCCCCTCCTCATCATGACCAAGCTGGAGCAGTACGACTACGCCGGCGCCACCGCTATCGCGGTGGTGCTCCTGGTCGCGTCGTTCACGCTTCTTCTATTCATCAACATGCTCCAGTGGCTGGGCCGGCGCCGGGCAGCGGCCTGATGACCACGACCGCGCTTTCGGCGCCGCCCGCCCCTCCGCGCGTGCTGGCCGCACGCGAGCCGCGAGTGGTCCGCCGACTGCTCATCGGAGTCGCCCTCGTCTTCATGACGCTGTTCCTCTTCGTGCCGCTGGTCGCGGTCTTCGCCGAGGCGCTGGCCAAGGGGTTCGGTCCGTACGCAGCCGCCATCGCCGATCCCGACACGCTGTCGGCGATCGAGCTCACCCTGATCACCGCAGGCATCGCGGTGCCGCTCAACCTCGCCTTCGGCGTTGCGGCGGCCTGGGCGATCGCCAAGTTCGAATTTCCCGGGAAGCACCTGTTGATCACGCTGATCGACCTGCCGATCGCGGTCTCCCCGGTGATCTCCGGCATGGTGTTCATCCTTCTTTTCGGCGCGCAGGGCTGGTTCGGCGGCTGGCTTTCCGACCACGACATCCAGATTGTCTTCGCCGTTCCCGGCCTCGTGCTCGCAACGGCGTTCGTCACTTTCCCCTTCGTGGCGCGCGAGCTGATTCCGCTGATGGAGGAACAAGGCACCGAGGAGGAGGAGGCCGCACTCGTGCTCGGTGCCAGCGGGTGGCAAACCTTTCGGCGGGTGACGCTGCCCAACATCAAGTGGGGCCTGCTGTACGGCGTGATCCTCTGCAATGCGCGCGCGATGGGTGAGTTCGGCGCCGTGTCGGTGGTGTCGGGTCACATCCGAGGCACTACCAACACGTTGCCGCTCCACGTCGAGATCCTGTACAACGAGTATTGCTTCACCGCGGCATTCGCCGCGGCATCGCTCCTCACGCTTCTGGCGCTGGTAACGCTGGCCGCCAAGTCGTACGTCGAGCGCAACCGGAGGGAGAGCTGACGTGAGCATCCAGGTGCGCGACCTCACCAAGCGCTTCGGCGCCTTTTCCGCGCTTCGTTCCGTGAGTCTCGACGTTCCGCAGGGTGAGCTCGTTGCCCTGCTCGGGCCTTCGGGCTCGGGAAAGACGACGTTGCTCCGGGTGATCGCGGGTCTCGAGACACCCGACGCCGGCAGCGTACACTTCGATGGCGAGGACGCGACCGAGCGCGCCGTTCGCGACCGCGGCGTCGGCTTCGTCTTCCAGCACTATGCCCTCTTCAGGCACATGACCGTCTTCGAGAACGTCGCGTTCGGCCTGCGGGTGCAGCCGCGGCGCACGCGACCCCCCGAAGCGGAGATCCGCTCCCGTGTGCACGAGCTGCTCGGCCTGGTACAGCTCGACTGGCTGGCCCACCGGTATCCGGCGCAGCTCTCGGGCGGGCAGCGGCAGCGCATCGCCCTCGCGCGAGCGCTCGCCGTCAAGCCCGACGTGCTGCTGCTCGACGAGCCGTTCGGGGCACTCGATGCCAAGGTACGGAAGGAGCTCCGGCGCTGGCTCCGGCGACTGCATGACGACATCCGCATCACGAGCGTCTTCGTCACCCACGATCAGGATGAGGCGCTCGAGGTCGCCGACCGGGTGGTGGTGATGAACGAGGGAGTGATCGAGCAGGTGGGGACGCCCGAGGAAGTATACGATCACCCCGCCACGCCCTTCGTCTACAGCTTCCTCGGCGACGTGAATCTCTTCCACGGCAGACTGGAGGCGGGAAGGGTGCACATCGGTGATCACGAGGTGGACGCCCCCGAGCATCGCGAGGCGGAGGATGGCGCCGCGGTGGCCTACGTGCGGACTTACGAGGTGGACCTGGCTCCGGCCGCGAACGGCTCGCCGGCGATCGGCGCAGTGGTGCGCCACGTGCGCCGCACCGGCTCGGTGGTGCGGCTGGAGCTCGACCAGGAGGAGGACGGCAAGGTCATCGAGGCCGAGTTGCCACGCGCGCGCTTCGACGAGCTGGGGATCGGGAAAGGAGACCGCGTGTTCGTCTCGCCTCGGCGGGCCCGGGTTTTCCTCGAGGCCGGTTAGCGCGGCGGGAGCGTACCGACGACAAATCTCCGGGCCTTGGTCGGCCGGACGACGAGCACCGGAACGTGCGCTGCGCGGATCAACTTGTCGGCCACACTCCCGAGCATGAGGCGCCGGAGTCCTCCCCGCCCATGCGTCGCGATCGCGATGAGCGCTCCCTCTTCCGGCCGGGCCAGGTCCAACAGGGTCCCAGTCACCGAGTGGCCGAGCGGCGCTGCCGACGTCGCTTGCACGCCCTGGCCTCGCAACTGCTCGGCCA
>JBOHSC010000458.1:0-6671 GCA_050733115.1 Gemmatimonadales bacterium | reverse complement strand
GCCGATCTCCCGCGCCGATGCAGCTCCCACGCCGAAACCGAGTGCGCATTCGCGGATTCGCGCCGCCAGCTTGCCGCGGACGATGGGAGGAAGGGTCTTGCTGTCGCGCAGGCCGCGGACCGCCTTGCACCCGGGCTTAAAGACGACGGCCGCGGCAACCACTGGACCTGCCAGTGGGCCGCGGCCTGCCTCATCGACTCCGACCAGGAGCATCTCCCCGGCCCACGCCACTCGTTCCCGCGTGAGCGAAGGACGAGGGGGCACGATCTCAGCCCTCGCGCTTCTCCCGGATGCGAGCGGCCTTGCCGCTCAGCGCGCGCAGGTAGTAGAGCTTGGCGCGGCGAACCCGGCCGCGGCGCACCAGCTCCACCGACGCGATCGTGGGGCTGTGAATCGGGAAGAGTCGCTCGACTCCCACGCCGGCCGAAATCTTCCGCACGGTGAAGTTCTCGCTGATCCCGCCACCCCGCTTGGCGATGACCACGCCTTCGAACGCCTGGAGGCGTTCCTTGTCGCCCTCGCGTACCCGCACCATCACCCGGACGGTGTCTCCCGGATCGAACGCAGGAATGTCCGTGCGCATGCCCTCACGGGCCACCTCTGCCAATCGCTCCATAGTAGAACCCTCCAGGTGAAGATTGATTCCCAGCTCTCAGCCTAGATGACCTGCTCACCCTTCTCGTGCTTTGCCCACAGATCCGGCCGCCGCTCGCGCGTGAGCCGCTCGGCCTGCTCCTGCCGCCACGCCGCGATATCGGCGTGATTGCCCGACCGCAGCACCTCGGGCACCGCCTGGTTCCGGTACTCCGGCGGCCGAGTATAGCTCGGCGGGCTCAGCAGCCCGTCGTAGTGCGAATCGCCACTGGCCGACTCGTGATCGCCGAGCGCGCCTGGGAGCAGCCTGACCACCGCGTCGAGGACGCAGAGTGCCGCTGCCTCGCCACCCGAGAGCACGAAGTCGCCGATCGAAATTTCTTCGGTGGCCAACCCATCGGCCACGCGCTGGTCGACGTCCTTGTAATGCCCACAGAGCAGCGTCAGACGCGCGCCGAGCGAATATCGCACGGCATCATCGTGACCGAACCGCTTTCCCCGGGCCGAGAGGAGGACCACCGGGCCGGTGGGCCGCAGACTCTCCACCGCCTCGAAGAATGGCTCCGGCTTGAGCACCATGCCCGCGCCGCCACCGTACGCGTAATCGTCCACAGTGGCGTGCCGGTCGTGCGTGAAGTCACGGAGCTGGACGAGGTTGAATTTCACCAAACCGGCCGCCGCTGCCCTGCCCGGGATGCTCGCCGCCGCGAATGGCGCGATGACCTCGGGGAAGAGCGTGACGACATCGATCGTCAGCATGTCACTCCACCAGCCCTTCGGGCGGCGCCACCACCAGCCGCCTTTCCGCCCGGTCCACCTCCCGCACGAACTCCTTCTTGTACGGCAGGAGAAACTCTCGCTTGGGGCCCTGCACCTCGATCATCAGCCCGGCCGGAAGCTCGTATACCGCACTCACGAGGCCGAGCGGAGTGCCGTCCTGCTGCCGGACCGAGAAACCGGCCAGCTCGTGGAGGTACACCTCGTCGCCCTCGGGCGGCTTGAGCTCCGCCTCGGGCACCGCCAGGAAGGCTCCCCGCCAGGGATCGAGCGCGTCTCTGCCGTCGGCGCCGGCGAACTTGATGAGCCATTCGCGGTGGTACTCGCGACTGCGCTCGATCGTGATGGGACCGGCCAGCACGTTGCCGTCCAATCCAACCAGCCACACCGCGCGACCCGGCGCAAAGACCGTACGGGGCTCGCCGGTGAGCGGGAAGAGCGTACAGTCGCCCTTCAGCCCATGCGGCTTCCGAAGCCGGCCCACCACCAGGTGGCGGGCTGTGTCCATCAGACCGCGGTCGGCTTGAACACCCCGACCTGCTTGAGAAGCGACTGCACTGTGTCGGACGGAGTGGCGCCCTTGGCGATCCACTGACGCGCCTTCTCGGCGTCGACCTGGACCTTGTCGGCCGCGGTGACGCCCTTGGGATTATAGGTCCCGATGATCTCTATGAAACGCCCGTCGCGCGGCGCTTCCTGGTCGGCGACCACGATGCGGTACAGGGGGAGCTTCTTGCGTCCGACGCGGCGTAGACGAATACGGGTTGCCATGTCTGTTCCTGGGAGCTGCGGGTTAACCGGGGAATCCGCCACGTCCGAACGGCAGCTTCAGACCGGCGCCTCCGGTCTTCCCCGCGATCTTCATGAACTTCTGCATCTGCTTGAACTGCGCCAGCAATGCGTTCACTTCCTGCACCGTGCGTCCGGAGCCCCTGGCGATCCTGAGCCGGCGCTGCCCGGTGAGCACGTCCGGGTTCGACCGCTCCCTGGGCGTCATCGAGAGCACGATGGCCTCGACGTGCTTGAGCTTCTTGTCGTCGATCTTTGCCGCCTGCAGCATGGCCGGATTCATTCCCGGCAGCATGCCGAGCACGTTCTTGAGCGGGCCCATTTTCTGCATCTGCCGCATGGCGCCGAGGAAGTCCTCGAGGTCGAGACCCTTCTTCGAGGTGACCTTCTTGGCGAGCCGCTCGGCTTCTTTCTCGTCGACGGCGCCCTGTGCCTTTTCTACCAGCGACAGGATGTCGCCCTGCTGGAGGATCCGGCCCGCAAGGCGGTCGGGGTGGAACGGCTCGAGTGCATCGAGCTTTTCGCCGACGCCGACGTACTTGATCGGCGCGTGGGTGACACCGTAAATCGAGAGCGCCGCGCCGCCGCGGGCATCGCCATCCATCTTGGTCAGGATGACGCCGGTTATGCCGAGGGCGTCATGAAAACCCTTGGCGATCCGCACCGCGTCCTGGCCCGTCATGCCGTCGGCCACGAGAAGGATTTCGTGGGGAGAGATGGCCGCCTTGAGACGCCGCAGCTCGTCCATCATCTCGTCGTCGATTTGCAGGCGGCCGGCGGTATCGACGATGACGGTTCGCCCGCGAGCCTTGCCTGCCGCCACGATGCCGTCGCGGACGATCTTGACGACGTCCTTCGAGCCCGGCTCGGCGTGGACGCCGACGTCTACCTGGTGCCCCAGCGCCTGGAGCTGCTCGACGGCCGCGGGGCGGTAGACGTCGGCGGCTACCAGGAACGGCGCCTTCTGCTCCAGCTTCAGACGCTTGGCCAGCTTGCCGGCCGTGGTGGTTTTGCCCGAGCCCTGCAGCCCGACGAGCATGACGATCGTGGGCGGAACGGTGGCATGGGCGATCGGCGCCTGTTTTTCACCCAGCAACGCGACGAGCTCGTCGTAGACGATCTTGACGAGCTGATGGCCCGGCCGGACTTCCTTGAGGGCGGCGATACCCACCGCCTTGGTCTGTACCCGCTCGAGGAACTCACGCGTGAGATCGAAGCTCACGTCGGCCTCGAGAAGGATCCGGCGGATTTCGCGGAGCCCTTCCTTGACCGCCTCCTCCGTCAGAACGCCCCGCCCGGTCAGCTTCTGGAGCGTGGCGTTGAGTTGGGCGGAAAGGTCGTCGAACATAAGCCCGTAAGCATAGCTGCGAGGCCAGCTTTGGGCAAGTCGGCGGGGGGCTAGATCTTCTCCATGATGGCCTGGAATCGCGGATGGCTTCGGATCGCGTTCAGATCCGGATCGTTCTCGATCCAGGCCCGAAGCCCGGCGCCGTTCAGCGTCCCCATGGAACCGCTCGGGGCCGAGGGTGGCGGCCGGGTGGGAGTGCAGGATCTTGACCGCGACCGGGCGGCGATGCTTGCGATCCTGCGCCAGGATAGTTCCTGAGGGAGGACGCTCCAAACTACGGTGCACGGCGGGCACCGGCCGGTGCGACGGCTACAGCCGGCGGAGCAGATCCAGATATCGGGGCTGGCTGCGGAGCGACGCGAGATCGGGGTCGTTCTCGATCCACTCCCGGTGGCCGAAGCCGTTCTGGACGGCTTGCTCGAGAAGATCCAGTCCCTGCTCCGTCCGGCCGGCCTGCGCATAGATGCAGGCGATGTTGTAGAGCACGCCGGCGTCGTCCGGATCGAGCCCAAGCGCCTTGTCGGCCCACTCGAGCCCTTCCTCCACCCGTCCCAGGCCGCAGAGCGACCCCGCGGCCATGTACAGCGCCCGAATGTCCTCGGGGTAGAGCTCCATCTGGCGTCGGGCCCGCTGCAGCGCCATTTCATCAGCGCTGCGGGCGCGGGCCGGGTCACCGAGGGCGGTGTAGCACTGGGCAGCGAGCACGGGCGTCTGATAGTCCTCGGGGCGCAGCTCGGCGGCCTGCATGTAGAGCGTGGCCGCCTCGGGCAGCTTGCCCTCGGCGAGCCGCGCGTTGCCATAGTAGAGGTAGGGCTCGAACAGCTTGGGGTTGAGCCGGATCGCGGTCTCGAACTGCTGATTGGCCTCCTCGTGACTACCGCTCATCGTGAGGGCGAAGCCGCGGGCGGCGTGTGCCTCCGCCAGCTCTGGGGCCAGATCCAGCGCGCGCCGGCTGGCGGACTCCGCCTGCTCCAGATTCGCGGCGCTCGCGTCCCAGTACTTGTAGAGCTGCGAGCTGCAGTCGGCGATCCCCGCATGGGCCAGCGCATACTCGGGATCGAGCTCGATCGCTCGGTTGAACATGCGGCGGGCGAACTGCAGCGGCTTCTCGCGGAACTGGTGGAAGCACTGGCGGCCCCGCAGGTAGAACTCGTACGCCTCCACGTTGCCGGCCCGCGGACGCTCGATGGCGCGCTTCTCCTCATCCGTCAGCACCAGCCGAAGCGCCTTCACGATGTTCGCCGCGATCTCGTCCTGCACCGCGAACACGTCCTCCAGGTCGCGGTCGTAGCGCTCGGACCAGAGGTGATAGCCATCGGTCACGTTGATGAGCTGCGCCGTGATCCGGATCCGGTTCCCGGCCTTCCGGACGCTCCCCTCCATCACGGTGGCCACGTTGAGCTGCTCCCCGACCAGGCGGATGTCCTGGTTCTTGCCCTTGAACGCGAAGGCGGAGGAGCGCGACGCCACCTGGAGCGCGTCGATCTTGGTGAGGGCGTTGATGATCTCCTCGGCGATCCCCTCGCAGAAGTAGTCCTGGTCTTTCGTCGGGCTCATGTCGGCAAACGGCAGCACACCGATCGACCGGACCGTCCGGTGCTGCGCGGTCACCACCGTAGGCACCCCCTCGAGCGGCGTGCGGCCGGAGGCGGCGGGAGCGAGGGCCTGCGCGAACTGGCCGGCGGCGGCAAAGCGATCCGCGGGCGCGCGCGCAAGGGCCCGCAACAGGGCCCGCTCCACATCCTCCGGCACCTCCGGACGGAGCGCCCGAACCGGCCGCGCCGGCTCGGTGAACCGCTTCACGATCATCGCCTGGACGGTGGGCGCATTGAACGGAGTCTCGCCGGCGAGCATCTCGTACAGCACGCAGCCCAGCGAGTAGATGTCGCTCCGGCCGTCGAGCTCCTGATCGCCTGACGCCTGTTCGGGGCTCATGTATGCCGGGGTGCCTACGGCGGTTCCGGTCTGGGTCAGATGCTCACCCTCTGCCGCGCTCAGCGCTTTCGCGATGCCGAAGTCCGTCACCATCGCCTCGCCCTCGAGGAGCATCACGTTTTCCGGTTTGATGTCGCGATGCACCACCCCCTGGCCGTGCGCGTAGCCGAGTGCGGCGGCCACGTCGCTGGCGATCCGAACTGCTTCGTCCAGCGGGAGTTGCCGCTCGCGACTCAGCCGGCCCCGGAGCGATTCGCCCGGGATGTACGGCATGACGTAGTACAGAACGCCATCGGACTCTCCCGAGTCGATCAGGGTGAGGATGTGGGGGTGGTTGAGTCGCGCGGCGATGTCGACCTCGCGCTGAAACCGCTCGGGCCCAACGTTGGCGGCGAGGTGCGGGTGGAGAATCTTGATGGCGACGGGGCGGCGGTGCTTGAGGTCGTGGGCCAGGTAAACCGTGGCCATGCCGCCCCGGCCGATCTCACGGTCGATCCGATACCGATCGGCAAGCGCTTCGTGCAGACGGGCTTCCGGAATGGTCACTCACGCTTCCTCTTCGGGACGCTCAAGGATACAGGCCACCCGGGGAGACGGCCAGAGCGGTCCGCGCTAAGTTTCCCGCATGAATCCCAGCGAACCTCCGCTGAGCCTCCCGCCGGTCGCCGACGAGGCGCTCAAGCGCGAACGACTGGAGCAGATGAAACGGCGCGCCACGGGACTGCTCGTCCTGATGACGGTCATTTTCGTCATCACCCGGCTGCTCGAGCCGGCGCATCCCTGGGTGGCCTACATCCGCGCCACCGCCGAGGCGGCGATGGTGGGCGGCGTGGCCGACTGGTTCGCCATCACCGCCCTCTTCCGGCACCCCCTCGGTCTTCGGATTCCCCACACCGCGATCATTCCCCAGCGGAAGGACCGGATCGGGCGGAGCCTCGGCAACTTCGTCCAGAACAACTTCCTCTCCAACGAGATCCTCGGCTCCAAGCTGCGCGCGGCCCAGTTGAGCCGGCGGGCGACGGAGTGGCTGAGCCGGCCGGAGAACGGCCAGGTGGTGGCGCGACACGCCGCCGCCGCGCTCCAGAACGCCAGCGCGATGATGCGCGATGAGGATGTCCACGCCTTTCTCGATCGGACGATCATCGATCCGATGCGCCACCGGCCGATCGCTCCCGTCCTGGCCCGGGGGCTCGAGATCCTCACGATCGACGATCGCCACCAACAGCTC
>JBOHSC010000457.1:0-1855 GCA_050733115.1 Gemmatimonadales bacterium | reverse complement strand
ACCTACAGGTGTTGCGGAACGCCCATACACGTCCGCTTACTCCACTTTCCCGGCGTTGCATCCACCCCACGAACACCCGCTGCGGAAACGCCCCACGACACCCCGCCGGTTGACGAGAACCGCTTCGCATGCTTAGGTTTGCGGGCTGTAATCATGACGGACCTTTCGCTTTCGCGCAGCCAGATGCTGCTGCTTGGAGGGTCGGGGAATCGCGCCCTGGCCGAGGAAGTGGCGGCCCACCTGGGTCAGCCCCTCTGTCAGGTCACGCTCCGTCGATTCGCCGACGGTGAACTGTTCGTCAAGATCGATGAAAACGTGCGGGGCCGGGACGTTTACATCATCCAGCCCACTAATCCGCCCGCGGAAAACATGATGGAGCTGCTGCTCCTCATGGACGCGGCAAAGCGGGCCAGTGCGGCGCGGGTCACGGCGGTCATTCCCTACTTCGGCTACGCCCGACAAGACCGGAAGGACCAGCCGCGGGTGGCCATCAGCGCCAAGCTCATGGCCAACATGGTGTCCATGGCGGGCGCGGACCGGGTGCTGGCAATGGATTTCCACCAGCACCAGCTCCAGGGGTTCTTCGACCTGCCGGTCGACCACCTCTACGCCGCCCCCATTTTCGTCAGCCACTATCGGCAAAAGCATCTGCACGATCTGGTCGTGGTGGCGCCCGACGTCGGCTCCGCCAAGATGGCGCGAGGATTCGCCAAGCGGCTCAATGCGTCCCTCGCCATCATCGACAAGCGCCGGCCGTCGGCCAACGTGGCGGAAGTACTGAACGTCGTCGGCGAGGTGGGCGACCGGGACGTGCTCATCCCCGACGACATGATCGACACCGCCGGGACGATGGCCGAGGCAGTGACGGCGCTGAAGCGGCTCGGCGCGCGCGACATCTACTGTTGCGCCACCCACGCCCTGCTCTCCGGACCCGCGGTCGATCGGTTGATGGCGTCACCGCTCAAGGAAGTGGCGGTCACCAACACCATCGCCATTCCGCCGGAGCGGCGCTTCGACCGGCTCAAGGTGCTCTCGATCGCGGGCCTCCTGGCCAAGGCGATCGGCTACACCCATAGCGATCAGTCGGTCAGCTCGTTGTTCGATTAGGAAGATTTTCGACCTTCGACTTTTCACCAGGATTTACCATGGCACAGCAAGCGAATCTTCAGGCCGCCACGCGGACTCAGACCGGTAAGGGTGCGGCCCGCTCGTTGCGCCGTAACGGCAAGGTCCCCGGCGTGATCTACGGCCACGGCCGTCCCGCCGAGGCGCTCACCGTCGAAACGTCGGCGCTCACCAAAATGCTGGTGGGCGTCAGCGCCTCGACCACCATCTTCGACATCGTCGTCGACGGCCGGGCGCCGGTGAAGGCGCTCATCCGCGAAATGCAGCGCGACCCCCTTCGCCCCGGCCAGATCCTCCATGTCGACCTCTACGAGGTCCGCGCCGACGAGAAGATCACCCTCGAAGTGCCCATCCACCTGACCGGCATTCCCGATGGCGTTCGCAACTTCGGCGGCGTGCTCGACCACGTGCTCCGTGAGCTGGAAATCGAGGTTCTCCCCGCCGACATCCCCGAGCGGGTCGAGCTCGACGTCACTGCGCTCACGATCGGGCACTCGGTTTTCGTACGCGACATCACGATCCCGAAGGCCAAGATCCTCAACGACCCCGACACGCCGATCGCCACTGTCGTCGCGCCGCGCACCGAAGAGGCGCCGGCCGCGGTCGAGGAGCCGGTATCGACCGAGCCGGAGCTCATCCGGAAGCCGAAGGCGGAGGCCGAGGGCGAGCCCGAACCGAAGGCCTGATCTGCGCGCGATCATTGGGCTGGGAAACCCCGGCCCGGAGTACG
>JBOHSC010000456.1:0-2442 GCA_050733115.1 Gemmatimonadales bacterium | reverse complement strand
GGCCCGAGGATCACCGCCAGGGCCAGCGCCGCCCAGCCGCCGGTGGCATGCACCACCCCCGATCCGGCGAAGTCGACGGCACCGTGGCCCCAGTGCATGCTCGAGCCGAGGTGGGCCAGGAACCCGCCGCCCCACACCCAGTTGCCGTAGATCGGGTAGATGATGGCCCCGACGAAGACGCTGAACACGCAGAAGGCGGAAAACTTCCAGCGCTCCGCCAGCGCACCCGTCGGAATGGTGGCCGCCGTGTCCATGAACACCATCTGGAACAGGAAATACGCGAAGACGGGGGCGGTATAGGCCACACCCGTGAGAAAGAATCCTTCCGATCCGAAGAGACCGAACGGCTTGCCGAAGAGGGTGACGACGAACTCATGGCTCAGGCCGTCGAATCCGCCCAGTGTGCCCAGCGCGCCGACGCCGCCCGCCTGAAGCGCGAATCCCACCGCCCAGTAGGCCAGCATGCCGATGCCGTACACCATGAAGTTCATGGTGAAGGTGTGCCCGGCGTTCTTGGCGCGAGTGAAGCCGGTCTCTACCATGGCGAATCCGGCCTGCATGAACATGACGAGGAACCCCGCCACCAGCGTCCACACGAAGTTGATCGCCACCGCATTTTCGGCCGTCGCCTTGGCGACGTCGTCGAGCTTGGGGGCTTCCGAGGCGGTCTGGGCCAGGAGGGCCGCAGGTACCGCCAGGGCGCAGACCGCAACCGCGGCCGCGATGCGTGTTCTGGCGCGTCCTTGCATGGGGGTTCCCGTGTGAGAGGTGGTCGCGGCCCTGTGGCCGTGACGATGAACGACGGACAATCCTGTGGGAGTCAGTATGCGGGTCCGTACCTTACATGTCAAGGATTTCGTGCACAAGTTGCAGGTAATATCGGCCATTTCCTATTCGGGGAGTCCAAAATGGAAGATATGACTCTCCAGATGTGCTGAAAGTGCCAAAATATCCAGACAGGACTGCCGGGCTCCAGGCTCCCGCGGACGGCTCGCTGCGTCCCCCGCCCCACCTTCGGCCCGTGCGCACCGGCGGTTACTTTCCCTCGTCTCTGCCCCCGTCGTCCTGGAGGCTGCCTGACCCTGTTGGTCTGCTCGTCCTGTCACGCACCGCTCCCGGAAGGGAACACCGACTGCCCCCGCTGCGGGCCGGGACGTCTGGCCCTGCTCGACAGCGGCGACCTGCCCACGCCCCTCCGTCCCGCTGACGCCGACGGCGCCGACCGGCTCGCGCGCGCCCTCGGTCCCGCCTACCGGGTGCTCCGGCTGGTCGGCCGCGGGGGCTTCGCGGAGGTGTACGAGGTGACCGACACCGACCTGCAGCGGCGGCTGGCGGTCAAGGTGCTGCGCGCCGACCTGCCGTGGGGGCCGGCGACACTCTCGCGCTTCAAGCAGGAGGCGCGCGCCATCGCCCGCCTCAGCCATCCCAACACGCTCCCCATCCACTTCGTCGGCGAGGCGAACGGTCTCGTTTTCTACGCGATGCCGTATCTCGAGGGACGCTCCCTCGCCGACATGCTCCGCGCCGACGGCCCGCTGCCGGTATCCCGGGCGCTCGCCATCGCCGAGCCGATCCTCGAGACGCTCGAGCACGCCCACCAGCAGGGACTGGTGCACCGTGATGTGAAGCCCGACAACATCCTCATCGAGGGAGCCACGGGACGGCCGTTGCTGGTGGATTTCGGAATCGTGAAGTGGGTGGAGGCGCCGGCGCACCACACGCAAGACGGCTTCATCGTGGGGACGCCGCTCTACATGAGCCCCGAGCAGGCGCTCGGCCGCGAGAACGTCGACGCGCGCGCCGACGTCTACGGCATGGGGGTCGTCCTCTTCCACATGCTCACCGGCGCGCCGCCATTCGAGGGCGACACCTCTCAGGAAATCGTGAGCCGCCACCTGCACGAGCCGGTGCCCGTGGCGGCCCTCGACCGCGACCGCGTGCCCCGCTGGCTCTCCGACGTCATTCTCGGCTGCCTCGCCAAGCACCCCGACGACCGATTACCGAGCGCGCAGGCGGTGCTGGAGGCGATCCGGAACCGAGGCGCCGCCAATTCCGGCGACGACGCCACGCCCACCCGCCTGCTTCCCGCCGCGAGCGGGCGGACCTCGCGGCGCGCCCTCGCCGCCGGTGTGGTCGGCGTCGCCGCCGCGGGCGTGGCGTGGGCGTTTCTCTCTCCGGCTCCGGCCAGGCCGACGGCGTCCGAGCCGGTGCTCACCCGCGGCGCGCCTGCGGCAGCGGTGGCTCCGCCCGCTCTCGTGATCGAGAACCGGCTGGCACAGCCCATCGCCTTCTCGATGGGCGACACCGACCGCACCGTGGCCCCCGGCGACAGTATGCGTCTTTCCCTCGACCGAGGCGTTCCGATCGAGGCGCACTGGGCGATGGTCCAGCCCTCCGCGGGCGGAAAGCTGCTCGGACGCGAAATCGAGGGAACGATTCTCT
>JBOHSC010000455.1:0-2278 GCA_050733115.1 Gemmatimonadales bacterium | reverse complement strand
TACACCAGCACCAACTTCGGCATGGACGGCACGATCCTCGTCGTGGACGAGACTCCATGACCTTGAACCGGAGGGACTTCGTCCGCGCCGGCGCGATCCTGGCTGCCGGCGCGGCACTGCCCCCGGCGCTGCGCGGGTCTCCGCCGCGGCTCGCCGGCGTCGATCCCTCCTGGCGTCTCGATGACCCCGAGATCAAGGAACTCGCCCTTCGCGGCATCGATGCCGCCCGCTCCGCGGGCGCGAGCTATGCGGACGCCCGGTTGACGCGGATCCGGCGACGCAACGCGCGGGCGACTGGCATCTGGGGTAACGGTCCCATCGCTGCGGCGTCCACGAGCCGAATGCTCATCGAGTCCGATGCGGTCGCCATCAGCGTGCGGGCGCTGCTGAGCGGCACCTGGGGCTTCGCGGCGAGCACCGTCTGGTCCGCCGACGAGGTGAGCCGTCTCGGCGAAGAGGCCGCAGGACAGGCGAAGGACAACGCGGCGGGAATGGGCCGCCCCATCGAGCTCGGCACGATCCCCGTCGTGCGGGACGGCCACTGGGTGATGCCGGTCGAGATCGACCCGTTCACCGTCGCGCCGGACGAGATGCTCGACGTGCTCGCGAGCTTCGCGTACTTCACCGCGCGCCAATCGCGGGTGTTCTTGTCCAGCGCGTTGCTTTCGATGGCTAGGCGCGAGACGGCGTTCGCGTCGAGCGAGGGCGGTTACGTCACGCAGGTCCTCTTCGGCATTGGCGGGCGGCTGTCAACGGCGCTGCCGGCCAGCGAGTCGACCCCGTTTCCCGGCCGCACTTACAATATCCGGGGCTATGCGCCCTCCGAGATGTTTCCCATGGCGGGTCGCGGCTGGGAGTACTTCGCCGGCGCCCCATTGCAGGACGAGATCGAGCGAGTCATTGCCGAGGCGAATGAGGAGGATCGCCTGCCGCTCAAGCCGCTGGACCCGAAGCGCTACGACACCGTCTTCGACGCGATCACCACGGCGCGCCTGCTCGACGGCACGATCGGCGCCGCCACCGAGCTCGACCGGGCGCTGGGCTACGAAGCCAACGCCGGTGGTACGAGCTACCTCAACGAGCCCCTCACCATGCTCGGCAACCATCCAATGGGAGCGCCGCTCCTGACCGTGACCGCCGAGCGCTCGATGCCGGGAGGGGCCGCCACGGTCAAATGGGATGACGAAGGAGTGGAGCCGGCCGACTTCACGCTCCTCAAGGACGGCGTGTTGATGGACTTTCAGACGACCCGGGAGTCGGCCGGCTTGCTCGCGGAGGCGTACGCCAAGGCGGGCCGGACCGCGCGGTCACATGGCTGCGCCGGGGCCACGTCGGCGCTCGGCGCGCAGCAGCTCCAGCGGCCCAACCTCCACCTCTCTCCTGGGCCGGAGCGGCTCGGATTCGACGATCTCGTGGCCAACCTCCCAAACGGCCTCGCCGTCCGGCGAGCCGCGGTGGACATGGACTTCAACGCCCTCAACGGGATGGTCGTTGAGGAGGAAGGCTACCGCACGATGTACTTCGAGGTGAAACGCGGTAAGAAGGTCGCTCGGCTGCAGCCACCGACGGTGGCCGTGCTCGTTCGCGCGCCCGAGCTTTGGAAGAACGTCCTGGCGCTCGGCGGCCGCGACAGCCTCCAGCAGACGGAGGGCAGGACCGTCAAGGGAGAGCCGCAGCAGACCAGTTATCACACGGTCGAGGCGCCGCCGATGCTGGTGAAGCAGCTCGCCGTCATCGATCCGGCGAGGTAGCGCGTGGCGAACGAGCTGATCTTGTCGCGCGAGGCGTGTCAGGCGATCGCGGACCGGGCGCGGCGCATGGTGCGCGGTCCCGGCACGACGTGGGTTGCCGTCGGTAGTCGATGGCTAGGCGACGTGCGGTGGGGGCGTAACCGCGTGATGGTCGCTGGTGACGTCCGTGACATCGTCGTGCGAGTCCGGCGGATGCACCGCGGCGCGCAGGGGATGGCGGAGACGTCGCGCCTCGACGACGAGGGGCTCGGGACGGCGGTCCGGTCGGCGACGGCGGCGATGCATCAGGAAGACGCGTCGGGCACTGGGGACTATCCGCCGCCGAGCTTCACCTATGCCAAGCCGAAGAACTGGAGCGATGCGACCGTCGGCCTCACCTCCGCCGCGCGCGGCGAGCTGGTGCGGAGCTTGATCAAGCCGGCCGAGGCGGCGGGACTCTGGTCGGCAGGCTATCTGGCGGTTAGCGCCTTCACCGAGGCCTTCTTCGGCGCGGAGGGGGAGTCCGGCTATTGCGCCCGCACCAGCGC
>JBOHSC010000454.1:0-13023 GCA_050733115.1 Gemmatimonadales bacterium | reverse complement strand
GATCGAAACAGGAGACGACGACGGTGTCCGGCGTATCGTCGATGATGACGTCCACGCCGGTGGCGGTCTCGAACGCCCGGATGTTGCGCCCCTCGCGGCCGATGATCCGGCCCTTCATCTCGTCGCTCGGCAGCGCCACCGCCGCGACCGTGCTCTCGGCGGTGTGCTCCGCCGCCAGCCGCTGGATGGCGATCGAGAGAATGCGCCGCGCGTCGCGGTCGGCGCCGCGGCGGGCCTGTTCCTTGATGTCGCGGGCCAGCGCCGCCGCCTGGCCGCGGGCCTCGTCTTCCACCCGCTGGAGGACCTCGCGCCGCGCGTCTTCCGCGGTGAGTCCGGCGATGCGCTCGAGCTTCCGGCGCTGCTCCAGGGCGAGACGATCCGCCTCACCCTCCCGCGCCTTGAGCGCATTCTCCCTGGCGGCGAGCGTTTCGTCCTTCTTGTTGAGCGTCCGGTCGCGGGTCTCCAGCTCCTCGCCCTTCCGTTCCTGCGCACGCGACCGCTCCTCGCCGCGGCGCTCCAGCCGCTCCCACTCCTCGCGCCGGCGGGCGATCTCGCGGTCGATGTCCTCCCGGAGCTTCAGGACCTCGATCCGCGAGGCCACCAGTACCTCCGACCGCGACGACTCGGCCTCGCGCAGCGCCGCGCCGCGCACACGCTCCGCTTCGGCGCGCGCGGTGGCGAGCACTCCGGAGGCGGAACGGCGCTGGCTTCGAGTGTAGAGGAGGATGAAGATCAGCGCGACGAAAAGTCCGGCGGCCACCCCTGCGAGTCCCGGCAGGAGGAGGGGTTGGGACATCGGCGATTCTCCCTTAGGAAGCGGCGACCCTGCCGCCCCGCTTGGCGGGAGGCAGGAGACGGGCGAACTCGTCGGCCATCGCCGAGAGCCGTCCGGCGATCTCGCGATCGCCACGCCGGGACTGGAAGAGCTCGTCGGTGATGGCGAGCGCCGCCAGGATGGCGGCCTTGTGGGTCTCGACCATCGGGAGCGAGTCGCGCACTCGCTTGAGCGCCGCGTCGAGATAGGCCGCGACCTCCCGGGTATACTCGGGCGGGAGCTCGGAGCGCACCGTGTACTCCTCGCCGCCGATCGTCACGCGGACTGCATTCTTGGGGGTGGTCACGCCGCGTTCCCTCCACCATGATGCTCCAGGAACGCCAGCCGCGACGACAGCACCCGGAGCCGCTCCTTGGCCCCGTCGATGCGCTGGCGGAGCGCCTGGTTTTCCGTCTCGAGGTCGATGATCCGCTTCCTCGCCTCGCGCAGCGCCGCTCCCGCCACCACGCCGCCGCTCGCCTTGGCGTCCTGCAGCTCGCCCTCGGCCTTGAGTGTGCGCCGGCGCCAGCCGGCCAATTCCTCGGCCACGTGGGTGAGGACCTTCTCGAGATCGGCAATCGCGGGGAGGTCGGGGCGTTCGTAGGTGTATGACACGGTTACCCTCCGATGCGGGGAGCGCCCGCGTCTCGCCGCCGGATTCCGAGCTCGGCCTCGACAACGGCCAGGAGACGGGATTCGGCCTGGTCCACTTCGGTATCGCGCAGCGTTCGATCCGGCGCCCGGAAGGTGAGCCGGAAGGCCACGCTTCGGGCACCGGGCGGGAGCTCCGGCCCCCGGTAGTCGCTCTCGATCAGCACCGACTCGAGCAACCCGCCACCCGAGCTCTGAATCAGCTCCGCGACCCGCCCCGCGGCCAGCGCCTCGGGCACGAGCAGGGCGAGCACGCGCTCCGAGGCCGGCGTCGTCGGCAGGGGAACAAGGGGAGCGGGACGGCGCGGAGCGGGATCGATGGCGAGCTCGAATCCGAAGAGCGGCGCCGCCCACGGCGGGGCATCCGCTTCCAGCGGACCCGCCTGGCCGACCACTCGCCCCGACTGGTCGCGAACGATCCACGCGTTCCCTTCAACCTGTATCGCGGCCTCGGGAATCGCCAGAGCAACCGCGGCCTCCAGCCGGCCCTTCAGGTCCCACAGATCGAAGGTGTCGTTGCCGGTGCCGGTCCAATGGGCCGGCTCGCGATGTCCGGTGAGCACGCCGGCGAGCCGGCGCTCCTCGGCGGGCCTCTCTCCCGCCGGCGCCGCGGAGAAGGCGGTGCCGATCTCGAAGAGCCGCACGTCGGCGACATGGCTGGCCCAGTTTCGCTCGACCAGCCGCACCAGCCCCGGCAGCAGCCGTCGCCGGAGGTAGCCGTCCTCCGCCGAGAGCGGATTGAGCAGCCTGACGCTCCCATTACCGTCGGCTGGGCCGAGCGGCAGACTCACCACTTCGTACAGTCCCTGCGCCACCATCCCCCTCCGGATCGAGGCGACCACCGCCTCGATCGGAGCGTCGGGAAGCGACCCGGCGCGGAAGCGACGGAGCTCGGCGGGGAACGCGTCGTAGCCGTGCATTCGCGCGATCTCCTCGACCAGATCGATCTCGCGCTGGAGATCGGGCCGCCACCCGGGGACGCCGACGGCGATGCGGCCGTCCTCGGGTTTGGAGACCACGGTGGCGCCGATGGCGGCGAGATGCCGTTCCAGCTCGTCCCACGGCAGCTCGACACCGAGCACCTGGGAAACTCGAGCGGGGCGGAGGAAGATCCGCGGGGGATTGGTCGGCGAGGGCCAGAGATCGACCGGGGACTCGGGCAGCTCACCGCCGGCGGTGGCGAGGATGATCTCGAGGCAGCGGCGCATGGCGTCGGCGCCGCCCCAGCGGTCGATCCCCCGCTCGAAGCGGTAGCTCGCCTCGGTACTGAGTCCGAGCGCGCGGCGGGTGGCGCGGGTCCGTGCCGGATCGAACCAGGCTGCTTCGAGCAGCACGTCGCGCGTCTCGGAGCCCACCTCGGTGCCGGCCCCGCCCATCACGCCGCCGAGTCCGATGACCCCCTCGCCGTCGGCGATCGCCACCATGCCGGCGCCGAGGGTCCGCTCGACGCCGTCGAGCGTGATCAGCCGCTCCCCCGCCGTGGCCGGGCGCACCACCAGCCGTCCGCCCCGGATTTTCGCCGCGTCGTAGGCGTGCATCGGCTGGTTCAGCTTCAGCATGACCCAGTTGGTGGCGTCCACCACGTTGCTGATGGACCGCACGCCGACCGACTCGAGCCTGCGCCTGAGCCACTCGGGCGAAGCAGCGACACGCACGCCGCGGACGAACGCCCCGTGAAAGCGCGGGCACGACTCGGCATCCTCGATGGCGATCTGCACGCTGCCGGCTTCGGCGACAGCGCCGGACCTGCGCGAGGGAGGAATGTCGATCGGACTGGTATGGGGAATCACCGGCAGCCGGAACGGCGAGCCGTACGATGCCGAGAGCTCCCGCGCGATGCCCTTGTGGCCCAGGAGGTCGGGCCGATTGGGACCGACGTCCACGATCAGGCGATGGTCGGCGATGGGCAGCGCCTTGAGCAGCGGCGTGCCGGGCGCGGCCGCGGTGGCGAGCTCGAGCAGCCCGTCGTGCTCCTGGCCGAGCCCCAGCTCGCGCACGGAGCAGAGCATCCCCTCGGAGGTCTCCCCGCGCAGCTGGCGCTCCTCGATCTTCAACCCGCCGGGGAGGGTGGCGCCGATGCGCGCGAAGGGATACTTGCGCCCCACCGCGACGTTGGGCGCGCCACACACGACGTTGTGCCGCTCGGCGGCGCCGTCGTTGACGGTGCAGACGCGCAGGCGATCGGCGTTGGGATGCGGGCGCACCTCCTCCACCAGACCCACGACGATATCGGCGAGATCGGTGTGCAGCGGCTCGATGGCGTCCACCGGCGCGCCGAGCATGGCCAGCCGCTCGGCGACGTCGCCGGGCTCGAGCGGTCGCCGGAGGAAGTCCTCGAGCCAGCGGAGGGAGACGTTCATGCGCTTCCCTGCCCGCCGAGCTGGCTCAGGAACCGCATGTCGCCCTCGAGGAGAAGGCGGATGTCGGGAAGACGGTAGCGCAGCATCGTGATGCGATGCGGTCCCATCCCGAAGGCCCATCCGGTGTAGCGCTCTGGATCCAGATGACAATTCTCCAGCACCGCCGGATGGACCATGCCGCAGCCGAGGATCTCCATCCACCCGGTTCCCTTGCACGCCGGACAGCCGCTGCCGTGGCAGAGCTGGCACTCGACGTCCATCTCGGCGGAGGGCTCGGTGAACGGAAAGAACGACGGCCGGAACCGGGTCTTCGTGGCGGGCGCGAAGAAGCGGTGCGCGAAGTGCACCAGCGTTGCCTTGAGATCGACGAACGAAATTCCCTCGTCCACCGCGAGGCCCTCGATCTGGCTGAACACCGGCGAGTGCGACGCGTCGAAAGCGTCGTTCCGATAGACCATGCCGGGAATCACCACCCGGTACGGCGGCGGCGACTCGAGCATGGTGCGGATCTGCACCGGCGAGGTGTGGGTGCGCATGAGCAGGCGCCCCGCCTCCTCACGGCTCGCGGGCGGCGCGTCGACGTAAAGCGTGTCGTGCATGTCCATCGCGGGATGGTCGGCGGGAAAATTGAGCGCGAGGAAGTTGTACCACTCGGTCTCGATTTCGGGTCCGACCGCAACGGCAAAGCCGAGGGCGCGGAAGATCTCGACGATCTCGTCCACCACGCGCGTGACCGGGTGCTCCGCCCCCACCCAGCGCCGGCGTCCGGGCATGGTGAGGTCGATCGCCGACCGATCGCGCTGCCGGCGCGCTTCTTCGACGGCCGCGCGCCGGCCTGCGAACGCCTCCTCGAAGAACCGCTTGAGCTGATTGACCGCGGCGCCGTAGCCTTTGCGCTCCTCGACGGGCAGCGAGGCGACCGCCTTGAGCGCGCCGGTGAGCGCGCCGCTCTTCCGGCCGAGGAGAGCGATCTCTTCGGCCTCGAGCGCGGCCGCGTCGAGCGTGGGGATGGCCTCGAGGCGCGGAAGGAGCGCGTCGAGATCGGGATAGCCGGTGATCATCGATGCGGAGTGTGCGGACACGGGACCCCGGGGGTCAGTAGGGCCGCCGGTGGGGCGCGCGGCCCCGATTCACTACTGGTTGTTCTTGGCGACCTCGGCCAGCTTGCCGAAGGCGTCGCTGTCGCGGACGGCGAGATCGGCGAGGACTTTCCGGTTGATCTCCACCCCGCCCTTCTTGAGCCCGGCCACGAGCCGGCTGTAGCTCAGGCCGTGGATGCGGGCGGCGGCGTTGATCCGGGTAATCCAGAGGGCCCGGAACTCGGACTTCTTCTTGCGCCGGTCGCGGTAGGCGTACCGCATGGCGCGCTCGGCCGTCTCCTTGGCCGCCTTGTAGAGCTTGCTCCGGCCGCCGCGAGCGCCCTTCGCGGCCTCCATGATTTTCTTTTTCCGGGCGTGGTGGGCGACGCCGTTCTTGACGCGGGCCATGTTGGGTCCTCAGGCCTGGAGCAGGCGGTTGACGCGCGGAAAGTCGGCCGAGCTCACCAGCGCTTCCTTCTTGAGCCGGTTCTTCCGCTTGCGCGTCTTCTTGGTCAGGATGTGGGTGTGGTTGGCGCGCCCACGCTTGAGCTTCCCGGTTCCAGTCCGGGTAAAGCGCTTCATCGCGGCTCGCTTGGTCTTCTGCTTCGGCATCCCTGGCTCCGTTATTTCGGCGCGATCACCATGGTCATGTTGCGTCCCTCGAGCTTGGCATCGGCTTCGATCTTGCCGATATCGGCCAGGCTGGAGGCCACCCGATCGAGTACGGCGCGGCCCAGCTCGATATGGGCGATCTGCCGGCCGCGGAACATCATCGTCACTTTCACCTTGTTGCCATCGCCCAGGAATTCCCGCGCATGGCGGGTCTTGAACTCGAAATCGTGGTCGTCGATTCCGGGGCGGTACTTCACTTCCTTGAGCAGAATGACGTGCTGCTTTTTCTTGGCGGCACGCGCCGCCTTGGCTTCCTCGAACTTGAACTTTCCGTAGTCCATGATCTTGACGACGGGGGGACGCGCGGTGGGCGCGACCTCCACGAGATCGAGACCTCGCTCCTGAGCGGCGGCCAGCGCCTCTTCAATCGGGAGCACTCCGAGCTGCTCCCCGTCTCCGGTGATGACCCGGACGGGACTGATCCGGATCATGCGATTTACACGGGTCCGTTTTTCACGATCGTTCGTGGACAGTGCGCGCGCCTCCAAAGGCTGAGAAATGAAAAACGAGCACCCTGCCAACAGCGGGTGCCCGTTACGTCGAATGCCGCGGGGGCCTGAGGCCACCTCGAGCTGCGATCCCGGGACCCGATAGCACTGCGGCGTCGGGGCCGCAGGCGGAGGGTGGGGGAGCACCGCTCCCCACTTTGCTGAGGGGTGAAGCTAGTTGGCGACCTCGCGGGTGTCAACTTTGGCGAGGGCTCCGAGTTGAGCCCGGCGCCGGTCGGTGGCGACGGACGCGCGTCAGTGGATCGCCACCGCCGACGGCGCCTCCACAACGCCGTGCAGCACCACCACCTGCTCCTCGACCACCGGTACCGCCGACACCACCCGGGCGTCATGCTCGAAGATCAGCCGCCACTCCCCCGCCACCGCATCCCTGAGGAACCCCCGCTTCGTCTCCAGGGTCCGGAGCGGCTCGAGGTCGTACGCCATGATCCACGGCAGCGGCAGGTGCGCGGTGGTGGGGATCAGATCGGCCATGAATGCGGCCGTCTCCCCCCGGTCCGTCACGATCACCGCCTGCAGCCAGGGCACGTGCCCCGGCACGAGTCGCACGGAAATGCCCGGCAGCACCACCCCATCGCCTTCCAGCAACCTCCAGCGCCCCGCCGCCGCGACCGGCTCGAAGTTGGGCGGCAGATAGCTCGCCCGCGTACGCTCGTTGGTGTGCCGCGCGAACTCGAGCTCCCCCTTCTGCACCACGTACGTCGCATGCTCGTACGTCGGACGGACGTGGCGTCTGGGATCGCCGGCCAGCGTCGGATCGAGCGTGGTATTCCCTCCGGCATGGTCGAAGTGCAGGTGGGTGTTGATCACCCATCGCACGTCGTCGGGAATGAACCCCGCCGTGGCGAGCGCGTCTTCCAGCTGCGTGGCGCCCTCCAGCCCCTGGTTCTCGACGCCATAGATGTCGTGGAACTTGGGCGACTCCTTGTTCCCCAGCGCCGTGTCCACCAGGACCAGCCCGTCGGGGTGCTCGATCAGAAGACACCGCATGGCGAGCGGAATCCGGTGGCGCTCGTCGGGCGCGATTCTCCGGCTCCAGAGCGGCCGCGGCACCACACCGAACATGGCTCCGCCATCGAGACGTTGCAGTCCGCCCTCGAGGGTGTGGCAGCGAATCCCGCCGACGTGAAAGGTGGTCTGCAGCGTCACGCCGACGCCCCCGGCATCGAATCGGCCAGCGGCTCGGTGGGCATCGCGACCCGCTTCCGGCGTGCGCGCTTCACCCGGCGCGCCTCGATCTCCGAGAGGTCCTGCAGCGTCCGGGCGCCCTCCGCCCGGGCGAGTCTCAGCAGCCGCGCCAACACTTCAGCGGTCACCAGCGCGTCGCCCGCGGCTCGGTGACGCGCGTCGTTCTCGATACCAAAGTGGATGCTCAGGTTGTCGAGCCCGCACGAGCGCACACCCGAGAGGAGCCGCCGTGCCAGCCTGACGGTGCAGAGCCGGAGACCGTCGAGGGTGAGGGCCCGGGTCCGCCGCAGCTCCGCGCTCACGAATCCCCAGTCGAAGCGCGCGTTGTGGGCCACGAAGACCCGGCCCGCCAGCGCCGCCATGAGCTGATCGGCCAGGTCGCGGAACGCCGGCGCCTCGCGAACCATGTCGTTGGTGATCCTGGTGATCGCGCTCACCACCGGCGGGATCGGCCGGCCGGGGTTGACCAGCGACTCGAAGATCACCTCTCGGCGATCGCCATGGACCACGACGACGGCGATCTCGGTGATCCGGTCGCTGCCGGAGGCGCGCATGCCGGTGGTTTCGACGTCCACCACGGCGAAGGAGCACTCGTCGAGCAGCGGCGACCCCTGCGCCTCGGGGACCAGTCCCCAGCGCCCGTCGGGAAGCCGGCGGACCCGGGGATCGGCGCCGAGGAGTGCCACGGCGATGCGCTCGCAGACGAGGTCGGGCGCGCCGGGGAGCCCCAGCACCTCGTGGCAGAGCGCGGTGGCCGGACGAGCGCTCTCGCGCAGCGTGCCGAGGACCCGGTCGAGCAGGGTGCTCTCGGGATGGGCGGCGGTACCGATCACAGCGCCGCGCGCCGGAGCGGCAGGGACATGCACCGGGGACCGCCGCCGCCCCTTGCCAGCTCGGTGCCTTCGATGGTGATCACGGTTCGGTGTTTCGCCTCGGACCAGTCGTCGAATGCCAGGAAATTGACCGACGGCACCACCTTGAAGCCGGCGTTCTGCAGCTCGCAGAGCGTCGCGTCGTTCCGCCGGTAGCTGATGATCGTGCCTGGCCTCACCGCGAGGAAGTTGCACGCGGAGCTCCACTGCTCTCGCTCCTGGCTGGTGCGGTGGTCGCCGCCGGCCATGACCGGCTCGAGGGCGAGTCCCACGTCGCGCAGCGCGGTGAAGAAGTCGGGCCGTTCGTGCACCCCGTCCTCACCCTTCCGGCGATGGAGCACGGCCCGCCGCTCGGGCCCCACGAAGAACGGCGGCGACACCACACAGAGCTCCCGATCGAGGTGGGTGAAGACCATATCGAGGTGAATCGCGGTCGGCGCCTTGGGCATCACCACCACGATCACGTCGGTCACCTGCCCCCGCTCGAACACGGCATCGCAGAGAGCGTCGAGCGCGGTCGGCGAGCTGCGCTCGCTGAAGCCGAGGACCAGGAGGTCGGGGCGCAGATAGTGCACGTCGCCGCCCTCGAGGGTGTAGTTGCTGCGCCGTTCCTCCGAGCCGTCGTACAGGAAGCCGGCGTTGGCCAGCTCGGGATGAAAGAGGAAGAGCGCCTTCACCAGTAGCTCCTCGGTCCACCGCACTCCGTAGCGCATCGATCCGACCACCGCATGTCGGCCCAGCACCATCCCGATGTCGCGAGGGAAGAAGAGATTCGGCAGCGGCGGAAAGGCGAACCCCTCTTCGTTGAGCGCCCGGGAGATCGGCCCGCTCTCCTCCCGGGTCCCCTCGATCAGCATCTCGACGATCTGCGCGGGGGGATAGGTGCCGAGCCGCTGGGAAAGCTCATCATCGGGCACGACGTCCATCGTCTTGCTGACGAGGTAGTCGCGTGCGTCGGGCTCACCGAGGATCTCGCCGAGAAGGTCGCGGACCTGGTGGACGCGGGCGAAGCGGCGGAGAACCGAGACGAACTGGCGATGCTCGCGCTGGGCGATCTCGAGGTCGATGATGTCGTCGTAGAGATAGTCCTCGCGGTTGCCGGGCGTGACCGCCTCGAGCTCGTGGCCGGGGGTGTGGACCAGCACCGACTCGAGAGAACCGATCTCCGAGGTGACGTCGACGGACATGGGGGAAACTATTCGGGCGGACGGATCGGCGGCTAGTGGCGCCGGGGCCGAGAACGCGTCAGTGAGCACCCGGCCCCCGCAGCACCCGCCCGGGCAGCGTGCCCGTGGCCTTCCCGTCGGCGATCACCGGCACGCCGTTCACCAGCACCCATGCCATCCCCACCGCGAGCTGGTTCGGCTCCGCGAACGTCGCCGTGTCGCGCACGCTGTCGGGATCGAACACCACTACGTCGGCCCACATGCCGGCCTTGAGCACTCCGCGATCGGCCAGCCGCATCCGCCCCGCCGGCAGCGACGTGAACTTCCGGATCGCCTCCTCCAGGCTCAGCATGTGCTCCTCACGAACGTACTTCCGGATGATCCGCGGAAAGGTCCCGTAGGCACGCGGGTGCGGGTGTTCCTTGCCGAGCGGCCCGTCCGGCGAAGTTCCCTGCGAGTCGTTGTCCACCGATACCCACGGCTGTTTCAGCGCCAGTGCGATGTCGCGCTCCGACATTCCGAACACCGCGACGGAGGTGAATGCCTGATCCTCCGCCAGGATGTCGAGCAGCGTCTCGATCGCGTCCTTCTTCCGGAGCTTCGCCACCTCGGCAAGCGTCTTCCCCTGATACTGCACCAGCGACGGATTCTGCACGACGCCGATGAGCACTGACTCAGGCCCCGGGATATCCTGCCACTCGTTGTCCCAGGAGAAGTCCGGCGTCAGCATCTCCTTCCGGATCCGGCGGCGCGTGGCAGGATCGCGGAGGCGCTCCAGCAGTTTCGCGTTGCCGCCGTCGAGGGCCCAGGGCGGCACGAACGCCGACATGGAGTTGAACCAGGCTGGATACGCATACGTATCGGCCGCGATGTCGACGCCGGCCCGCCGCGCGGAATCGATCTTGGCGACCACCGCGGGCATGCGCCCCCAGTTCCTCTTTCCGGCGGTCTTGAGGTGCCAGATCTCCACCGGGATCCCCGCCTGGCGCCCGATCGTGATCGCTTCGTCGAGCGCCGGGGAGATCGTCTCGCTCTCGGAGCGCAGGTGGGTCGCGTAGATGCCTCCGTACTTCGCCGCTTCGCTCGCCAGGGCCACCAGCTCGTCGGTCTTGGCGTACGGCGCGGGGGGATACTGCAGCGCCGTCGAGAGGCCGACCGCGCCGTCGCGCATGGCCTCACGCACCAGCGCCTTCATGCTGTCGAGCTCCTGGGGGCTGGGCGCGCGATTGTCGTCGCCGAGGACGACACGACGCACCTGCGTCGCCCCGACATAGCTCGCGAGATTGATCCCCATCCCCTGCTTTTCGAGCCGGGCGAAGAACTCGCGGAAGCTCCGCCAGTCGGGCTGCACTCCAAAGTGATCCCACGACACCCGGTCCGCCTCGACCAGCGTCTCGGTGAGCGGCGCCGCCGAGGTCCCTTCGCCGGTGAACTCGGTGGTGATGCCCTGGAAGATCTTGGAGGGAAGCTGCGGGCTCACGAGGATGCTGGTCTCGCTCTGGCCGAGCATGTCGATGAAGCCCGGCGCGACCACCTTCCCGCCGGCGTCGACGACCTGCTTTGCCGTGGCCCTGTCCAGCCGCCCGATGGCCGCGATCCGTCCGTCCTTGATCGCCACGTCGCCGCCGTACCAGGGGGCGCCGGTGCCGTCGATGATTCGGCCGTGGCGGATGAGGAGGTCGTAGCTCGGAGTCTGGGCGCGCGCCGTAAGCGGGAGCAGGGACAGCGCGAAGATGAGCAGGATCGGCTTCATGGGGCTCGTCGGGTACCTGCGTGGTCAAACAGCTGCAGTGTGCTACGATGCGGGGTGAGTCGCCGAGCTGGACCCGGCGTTGCTCCGGGCGAGATGCGCCTGCCCCACTCGCGGAGCCCATGCCTCGCGCACCGGAACGCGCGCCCCTATGGATCGGCCGCGCTACCGGTTCGCCAGCGCGTAGCTCAGCGTCTCCAGCTCCAGCGCCAGGTTCACCGTCTTCACCACCACGTCGTCCGGCACCACCAGCTGCACCGGCGCAAAGTTGAGAATCGACTTCACCCCGAGCGCCACCAGCCGGTCGGTTACCGGTTGCGCCGCTTCGGCGGGCGTCACCAGCACCGCCATGTCGATCGGGCGCCGCTGAAGTTCCTTCTCGAGGTTGGAAATGTCCAGCACGGTGAGGCCGTTCCACTGCCGCCCGATCTTCGCGGGGTCGGCGTCGAAGATGGCCACGATGTCGAACCCGCGCGCCTTGAACCCGCGATACTGCACCAGCGCGCTGCCGATCTTCCCCGCCCCGATCATCCCGACCAGGTACCGCCGCTTGAGCCCCAGGATCTCCCGCAGCCGGTCGGCCAGCTCCGGCACCGGATACCCCAGCCCCCGCTTACCGAACGACCCGAAGAACGAAAGATCCTTCCGCACCTGGGCGGACGTCGTCCCGCCGCGGGACGCGAGTGCGCCCGAGCTGACCGTCGCGATGCCCTGGCCCTCGAACTCCTCGAGAAAACGCAGGTAGAGCGAGAGCCGGCGAATCGTCGATTCGGCGACCTTACGCATGCAGCCGATTTTTGTGAAACATTTCACAAACCTACGTCGCCCGCCATCCTCCGTCAACGAGCGCGCGCAGCAGCCCAGCGAAGCTCTCCGGCGCCAGCGCCTCGGGCCTGAGCTCGGGCGCCACGCCGACCGCGGCCAGAACCGCCTCCACACGGAGCGCCTCCCATCCCGTCAGCTCGCGCAGGCCCCGGAGTAGCTGCTTCCTTCGAAAACCGAACAATCCCACCACCAGCCTTCGAAACGCCCGCTGCTGCTCCCCCGAGACCAGCGGGTTTTCCAGCGGCGTGAGTCGCAGCACCGCGGAATCCACCTTGGGCCGCGGGTGAAAGGCGCCGGCGGGAACGGCGAACAGCCGCTCCGCCCGCGCCACCGCCTGGACCCCCACCGTCAGCGCCCCATACTCGGAGGTCGAGGGCCGGGCAACGATGCGGTCGGCCACTTCCTGCTGCACCAGGAAGACGATCCGCCCCGGCCTCGGTGGCTCCAGCGCCTTGTCGATGAGCGGCGACGTGATGTTGTAAGGGATGTTGCCGACGACGAGAAAGCGCCGCCCCGCCAGCGCGTGCCAGTCGCTCTCGAGCGCGTCGCCCTCCACGACCGTAACGCCGGGGTATTGAGCGCGAAGCTCCGGCACCAGGTCGGGATCCTTCTCGATCGCCACGACCCGTCCGGCTCGCTCCGCTAGCGCGGCGGTGAGCCCGCCGCGACCGGGGCCGATCTCGAGGACGGTGTCGTCCGGGGTCGCCTCGACGGCATCGGCGATGCGGGCAAGAATCCGGGGATCGGTGAGGAAATGCTGGCCGAGGCGGCGCTTGGCCCGTGGCACCCTAGATCCGCATCACCAGGATCGTGCGGTCGTCGGTCGGATGCGAGCCGAACGCCTCGGCCTGCTCGAGCACCCCGGCCACGATCGCCTCCGGCGACTCGTTGCGGCGGGCGCACACCTCGGCCAGGAGCCGCGGCTCCCCGAACGGCTCACCGGCATCGTTTCGAGCATCCACCAGGCCGTCGGTCCAGAGTACCAGCAGATCGGCGCCGATGCTCCATGGCAGTTGTTTCCGCTGAATGGCGCCGGGTATGGCGAGACCGAGCGGTGGTGCGGTGGACTCGAGTCGCTCGGGATCGCCGAAGCGGGGAATGCGGAAGGCGTAGGGGTGTCCGGCGCTGGCGTAGCAG
>JBOHSC010000453.1:0-1997 GCA_050733115.1 Gemmatimonadales bacterium | reverse complement strand
GCTCAACGACAAGATCGAAGAGGCCAAGCGGAAGAAGAACATCCTGGTGGCCCGGGCCAAGCGTGCGGAGGCGCAGCAGCGCATTCAGGAAACGATGTCGGGGATGTCCGACAAGAGTGCCTTCGAGTCGTTCGAGCGCATGGCCGAAAAGATCGAGGCCACCGAGCGCAGGGCAATCGCGGCGGCCGAGCTCAACGAAGAGGTCTCGGGCGACCGCCTCGCCCGGCAGTTCGACGCGCTGGAATACAAGGGAAGCTCCGATCAGCAGCTGATCGAGCTCAAGGCGCGCATGGGATTGCTGCCCGCAGGCGGCAGCGAGACCAAGCAGCTCAATCGCGGGTCCGGCGGCGCCGAAGTGCACGACGCCGAGCTCATCGAGGACGGAGACGAGGGGAGCACCCACTGACGGCTCCGGGTCGCACTGAGCCCCGCCGGGCATTCCCGCTCGGATGGGCGCTCCTGGCGGTCGCACTCGTAGCGCTGGTGGTTCGGACGGTCGATGTCCTTCTGGTCATCCTCCTCGCCGTGCTGCTGGGCGTCTACCTGCGTGCCATCGCCGACATTCTCCATCGAAGATTCCGGGTTCCCGAAACCGTCGGCCTCCTCGCCGGCGTGGCGCTCACTGTCGGCGCGCTGGTCGGCATCGCCTTCCTGGTCGCGCCGGCCGTCTCCGACCAGGTGCAGGACCTGCTGGCCAACCTCCCCCAGTTTCTCACCGAGCTCGACGCCACCATTTCCAGAATCATCCGAGGCACGCCCCTGCTGGGGCGCTTCATGGGTGGCGGGACGTCGTCGCTCTTCGGGAGCACGCTCAACGAAATCTTCGGCTTCCTCCGTGGCGCCGCCGTTCCCTACCTGAAGGGGGGAGTGGAATTCCTGATCGAGGGAGTGAGTGTGCTGGTGATGGCGCTCTACCTGGCCCGGACTCCCGACATCTATCTGCGCGGCATCATCGCCCTGACGCCGCCGCGCCATCGAGATCTGGCCCGGAGCGTACTGAACGATCTCGGTGTGACGCTCAAGGCGTGGGTGGTCGGACAGCTCACGTCGATGGTGCTTCTGGCGGCACTCACGACGCTGGGTCTCTGGTTACTGGGCGTTCCCTACTTCCTCGCCTTCGGCGTGTTCGCCGGCGTCGCGGCGATCGTTCCGTTCTTCGGCACCCTTCTCTCGACTGTCATTCCAGCGCTCATCGCCCTCGGCGTATCAGGTGTGGGCAAGGCGCTGGCGGTGGCCGGCGTCGGCGTCGCGGTCCACCTCATCGAAGCCAACTTCGTCGCGCCGGTGGTCATGGAGCGCCAGGTGAATCTTCCGCCGGTGCTCACTATCGCTGGCGTCCTCCTCCTCGGAAAGCTGTTCGGGCTGGCCGGCCTGGTCGTGGCGGTCCCCATCCTCGCGGTTATCATGGTGCTCGCACGGCACATTCTCCTCGGTGAGCTCTACGGCGATCCCGTGAGTGAGCACCAGCCCTCGGGTACGACGCCGGCAGGCGCAGAGCGAACGATCGCGGTTCGACCCCTCAACCCATAGGCGCATGCCCCCGCCCAGATTCCTGATCGTAGCCGACGGTGACTTCGGCCCGATGACGTCGAAGACAGCCAACTCGGTAATCCGCTATCTCCCTGAGCGCACCGCCGGTGTGCTCGACCGGCAGCACGCCGGGCGGACCGTCCAGGATATCCTCGGCTTCGGCGGGTCGATACCGGTGGTCGCCTCGATGCGCGAGGGGCTCACCCTCGGCCCTACCGCCGTCCTCATCGGGATCGCGCCGCAGGGCGGACGACTCCCCGAGGAATGGCGGACCTGGCTGGCCGAAGCGCTCGACCACGGCTGCGATCTCTGGAGCGGTCTCCACACCTTCCTCGGAGACGATCCGACGCTCGCCGCCAAGGCCGCCGCCCGCGGGCGGAGGATCTACGACCTTCGGAAGCCGCCACCCGATCTCCCGATCTCGTCCGGGCTGGCCAAGGAAGTTGAGCCCTTCGTTGTACTCACGG
>JBOHSC010000452.1:0-7954 GCA_050733115.1 Gemmatimonadales bacterium | reverse complement strand
CCTTCCGGTACCACATCCATGCTTCGGGATTGATCGGCTCGCCGACCGTGCCGAGGACACGCAGGCTTGAGAGATCGTGCGGTTCGACCAGCTCGATGCCCCATTTCATGAAGGTCCGGATCGAGGTCGGCGCGGTGTAGAGGATGGTGACGCCGTAGCGCTCGACGATCTCCCAGAAGCGGTCGCGCTCGGGCCAGTCAGGGGCGCCCTCGTACATCACGACCGTTGCGGCGTTGGCGAGCGGGCCGTAGACGACGTAGGAGTGCCCCGTCACCCAGCCGATGTCGGCGGTGCACCAGAAGACGTCTTCGGGCTTGAGGTCGAAGACGTGCCGGGTCGTCGATGAAACCTGGGTGAGGTAGCCGCCCGTCGTGTGGACGATCCCCTTCGGCTTACCGGTCGTTCCCGAGGTGTAGAGAATGAAGAGGAGATCTTCGGCGTCCATCGGCTCGGGGTCGCACACCGGCGAGGCGGCGGCCAGCAGCCGGTGCCACCAGTGATCGCGTCCCTCCTTCATTTCGGCGAACGACTCGTCTCCCTCTCCCACCGCGCGACGCCGCACCACGACGCAGTGCTCGATCGATGGCGTCTCCGCCATGGCCTGGTCGGCCAGGCGCTTGAGCGGAACGATCTGGCCTCTGCGGTAGCCGCCGTCGGCGGTGATGAGCACGCGGGCCTGCTGGTCGTTCACCCGGTCGCGCACCGATTCCGCGGAGAATCCGCCGAAGATCACCGAGTGCACCGCGCCGATGCGAGCGCAGGCGAGCATCGCGATCGCGGCTTCGGGCACCATGGGGAGATAGATGGCGACTCGGTCGCCCTTCCGGACCCCGAGGCTCTTGAGCGCGTTGGCGCAGCGGCGCACCTCGCGCGCCAGGTCCCAATACGTGAGAACCCGGCGATCGCCGGGCTCTCCCTCCCACACGATCGCGGCCTTGTTGCGCGTGGGGCCGTCGAGATGGCGGTCGAGGCAGTTGGCGGAGGCATTGAGCTTCCCGCCGACGAACCATTGGGCGTGGGGGAGCTTCCAGTCGAGCACCTGGCGCCATGGCTCGATCCAGTCGAGCTCGCCGGCCTGGTCGGCCCAGAAGCTTTCGGGGTCCTTGGCGCCGGCCGCGTAGAGCGCGCGCGTGGCGTTGGCCTGGCGCGCGAACTCGGGAGAAGGAATGAACCGGCGCTGCTCCGACAGCAGGGTGTCGATCTGGTCGGTCATGGTCGAATTACCGCTTCTCGAGGGGGACGAAGGGACGCTCCCCGGCGCCGATGAAGATCTGTCTCGGCCGGGCGATCTTCTGGTCCTTGTCGAGCAGCATCTCTTCCCATTGGGCCAGCCAGCCGGGCATGCGGCCGAGGGCGAAGAGCACGGTGAAGTACTCGGTGGGATAGCCCATCGCCTGGTAAATGAGACCGGAATAGAAGTCGACGTTCGGGTAGAGCTTTCGCTTGATGAAGTACTCGTCTTCCAGCGCGATTCGCTCCAGCTCGAGCGCGATTTCCAGCTTGGGGTTGAGCCCCGTCTCCGCAAAGACCTCGTCGGCCACCTTCTTGATGAGCTTGGCGCGCGGGTCGTACGACTTGTATACCCTGTGGCCGAATCCCATGAGGCGTCCGCGGCCCGCCTTCACCTCTTCGATGAAGCCGGGGATCTTCTTCTTCTCACCGATCTCGTCGAGCATCTGCAGCACCGCCTCGTTGGCGCCGCCGTGCAGCGGCCCGTATAGCGCGGCGATGCCGGCGGAAACGGCCGAGAAGGGATCGACATGAGACGATCCCACCGCCCTGACAGCGCTGGTCGAACAGTTCTGCTCGTGGTCGGCATGGAGAATCAGCAGGATCTCCAGGGCGCGCTGCAGCACCTTGTTGGGCTTGTGCCGCCCGCCGATGCTGAACGTCATGTTCACGAAGTTGCCGATGTAGTCGAGGTCGTTGTCCGGAAAGACGAACGGCAATCCGCGGGAATGCCGGAACGCGAACGAGGCGATGGTCGGCGCCTTGGCGAGCAGCCGGAGGCGCTGAAGATAGCGATTGGCCGGATCGTGGATGTGCTTGGCGTCGGGGTAGAACGTCGAGAGCGCGCCCACCACGCCGAGCAGCATCCCCATGGGATGGGCGTCGTAGCGGAATCCCTCGAGGAACTTGGTGATGTTGGTGTGGACGTAGGTGTGATAGGTGATCTGCTTGTTCCACGTGTCGAGCTGCGCCCTGGTGGGGAGCTCGCCCTCGCACAGGAGATACGCCACCTCGAGAAAGGTGGAGCGCTCGGCGAGCTGCTCGATCGGGTAACCCCGGTAGCGCAGGATGCCCTTGTCGCCGTCGATATAGGTGATCGCGCTGCGGCAGGCGGCCGTGTTCATGAAGGCGGGGTCGTACGTCATCAACCCGAAATCGTCGTCCGTCGTCCTGATCTGCCTGAGATCGACCGCCCGGATGGTGCCTTCGCTGACGGGTAGCTCGTAATTCTTGCCGGTGCGGTTGTCAGTGATCGTCAGGGTATCTTTGGCCACGTGCGGGCTCCTTCGGGGCGCGCTAAAAGACGAAGATGAACATGTTCTGCGAGTATAACACGCGTCGCTCATAACCGCATCCCGGGGAACGGACCGTCATGAAAGCTGCTCTCGCCCTGCTCCTCCTGGCCTCGCCCCTCGCCGCGCAAAACCCGTTGGACACCACCGGAACCGGGGCCCTCGTCTCCCAGGCCATCGACCATTCCGAGCTGATGGCCAATCTCCAGCACCTGAGTGACGTGATCGGCCCACGGCTCTCGGGCTCCGCCGCCATGCGCAAGGCCAACGACTGGGCCGCCGAGCGATTGCGGGCGTACGGCCTCACGGCGGCGCTCGAGCCGTACACTTTCGGCGTCACCTGGGAGCGTGGCCCCGCCTCGATGCGGATTCTCTCTCCGTTCACGCGGGCGATGACCGGGCATAGCTGGGCCTGGACGGCGGGCACCGGCGGCAAACCCGTGGCGGCTCCGGTGGTCCTGGCCGATCTCTCCACCCCCGACAGCCTTGCCGCGTACACGAGCAGGGTGAAAGGGGCCTGGGTGCTTCCCCGCGCCTCGGCCCCCCTCTGGAATCCCGACGGCCCGCCGATGACCGCGGGCGACTCGGAGCGGATCCAGGCGATCTGGCAGCTCCGTCAGCAGGCGACATCCGATACCTCGGCGGCTGCGGTTCTGGCCCGCCGCCAGTATTCGCTCGATCTCCCCTATGCTCTCAAGGCAGCCGGCGCCCTGGGCACGCTCTATGATGGCTCCAAGGAGCACGGGCTCATGACGATGAGCGGCTCGCCAAACAGGGTGTCGCCGCTGCCGAACATGGTCATCTCGCACGAGGACTACACCCTTCTCGAGCGGCTGATACACGCGGGCGTCACGCCGCGCATCGAGGCGACGGTCGACAACAGGATCGGCAAGAGCCCGGTGCAGCAATGGAACACGGTGGGTGAGATCAGGGGAAGCGAGAAGCCGGGGGAGGTGGTGATTCTCGGCGCGCACCTCGACAGCTGGGACCTCGGCACCGGCACCACCGACAACGGCACCGGCGCCATGGCGGTGCTCGAGGCGGCGCGAGTCATCGCGCAGTCGGGGGTCAAACCGAAGCGCACGATCCGCTTCATCCTCTTCAGCGGCGAGGAAGAGGGCCTGCTCGGCTCACGCGCCTACGCGGCCGCGCATGCAGCCGAGGCCGACAGCATGCAGGCGGTGCTCGTGCTCGACAACGGGACCGGCGCGATCACGGGGCAGGCGCTGCAGGGCCGGGACGATCTCGAAGGGCTGTGGCGAGCGCTGCTCGCTCCGGTGGCCTCATTCGGCGCGGACAGCATCCGTCACGCCGTCAAGAGCGGGACGGACCATCTGTCGTTTCTTCCCTATGGTGTGCCGGGGTTCAACTTCGATCAGCTCGTGCGGGGGTACAATCACACCCACCATTCACAGACCGATACCTTCGACAAAGCGGTGGAGGGCGATCTCAAGCAAGCGGCGGCCGTGATGGCGGTGACGGCGGTGGAGCTGGCGAACCTGCCGGCGCGGTTGCCGCGCGGGCCGACGAGCGAGCCGGAGAAGGTGCCGAGCAAGCCGTCGATGAGTGTGACGACGCGGTAAGCGATGCGACGATGGTTGTCGCGCTAGGGGCAGGTCCCCGCCGGCGCTGCAGTCGGCTGCATCCGGGAGAGGAAGTGGGCTCGCCAGCGCCAAGTACCGCGCCTCTACGCCTTCCTCACCGTGCACGTCGTATCGAACCCGCCGCGCGTGTTGTAGATCGTCGTCACCTCGAGTCGCTGCGGATGGAGCGCCTGGAACAGATCCTCCGCGATCCGCGCGGTGGCGTGCTCCTGGAAGATCCCCACACTCCGGTAGCTCGTGATGTAGTACTTGAGGCTCTTGAGCTCGATGCACCGGTCGGAAGGCACGTAGACGATCCGGAGCGTTGCGAAGTCGGGAAGGCCGCTGTACGGGCACACCGGGCTGAACTCCCGGGTTTCCGTCACGATCTCCTGCTCGGGCCCCGCGTACGGGAAGGTCTCCAGGACGGCGGTGTCGATCGCCTCGGGACCGGTAAACGCGATGGTTCTGCCTTCGGCGGTTGCCATGAGGTGCTCGGGGGTCGTGGAACCCTGAATCTACCCGGGATCAGTACCCGGAGGTGAAGGCTACCTCTCTGCCGGAGCTGGGACATTCCCGCCGAGCGCCTTGTACAGCGCCGCGTACGCCGTGGCGGCGTCGGTGCGCGCCTGTGCCAGCTGATTCTCCGCATCGAGCTGGGTCCGCTCGGCGTCGAGCACCTGGAGGAAATCCGCTACCCCGCCGTTGAACCGCAGTCTGGCCAGCTCCGCGGCCCGCTCGCTCGCAATGGCGGCGTCGTGGATCCGCTCCACTCGCACCCGTGCCGTCCGATAACGGGAAAGCGAGGTCTCGACGTCCTGGAGCGCCAGCAACACCGCCTGCCCGTATTGCGCCTCCGCCTCGTCGCGCCGCGCGCCGGCGGCGTCGACCCGGGTCTTGATCCGGCCGAGATTGAGCGCCGGCCACGAGAACGACGGACCCACCGCGTACCGGAATGTGCCATGCTCTCCCAGCGAGTCGAACGTGCCCGCCGAGAGCCCCGCGCTGCCGCCCAGGAAGAAGCGAGGCAGGTAATCGGCCTTGGCGGCCCCCACCAGCGCCCGCTCCGCGGCGTGCTGCCGCTCCGCAGCGGCCACGTCGGGCCGGGCGCGCACCACCGAGTCGGGCGAGCCAACCTCCACCAGCGCCGGAAGCGCGGGCAGCGTGCCCGGATCCTGGAGCTCCGCCGCCACGGTCGCGGGCGGGCGTCCGACCAGCACGCCGATACGATACTGCGCGTCGGCTACGCGGGCCTGCACCAGCGGTATGGAGGCGAGGGTGAAGCTGAGCTGCGCCTGCGCCCGCTCGGTGTCGAACGCCGTGCCCCGGCCTGCATCCAGACGCTGGCGGGTCACCTCGAGGGTGCGGCGCTGATTCTCGGAGTTGCGGAGGGCCACCGCGAGCTGCTCCTGCGCGCCGCGGAGCTCGAAGTACGATCTCGCCAGCTCCGCCGTGAGCGATACCTGCACGTCGCGCAGGTCCTCGCGCGCGGCGTCCACGCTGGCGCCCTGCGCCTGGAGATTGTGCCGCAGCCGGCCGAAGAAGTCGAGCTCCCACGACGCGTCGAAGCCTCCATCCCAGATGCTCTGGTCGGGGAAGGCTGCTCCGCCGATGGGGAACGACGCGCTCGAGAGCCGCTGCCGCGTGAAGCTTCCGCCCGCGGTGACCGTCGGGGCCAGGTCGAGCCGGGCTTCCGCCCGGCTGGCACGGGCGCCCCGTACCCGCGCCGCCGAGGTCTGGATGTCGAGATTGGCGCGCAGCAGCTCGCCGACCAGCCGGTCGAGCGTGGTATCGCCGAGTTCGTGCCAGTACTCCGCATTCGCCTTGGCGGGCGGTGGTGCCGCCTGGGGTACGCTGTTCGAGTCCCCGCCCGTTTCCGCCGGGAGCGCCGCCGCCGAGTCGAGTCCCTCCCGGAACGCCGCGGGGACCGTGACCCCGGAGTCCCGGTAGCCGGGGCTCGTCGCGCACGCCGCGAGCAGGAGAGCGAGGGAAATCGCTGTCTTACGCATGGGAGCTCTCCTCCGCCGCCGGCACCGGTGGGACGGGCTGCGGGGCGGGTGCCCGCCGCTCGACCAGACTCTGGATGACCACGTAGAACACCGGAGTGAGCACCAGCCCGAAGAAGGTGACGCCGAGCATTCCCGAGAACACCGCCACGCCCATCGCATGCCGCATCTCGGCGCCCGCGCCCGTCGACAGGACCAGCGGCACCACGCCCATGATGAAGGCCAGCGAGGTCATCAGGATCGGGCGGAGCCGGATCCGGCACGCCTCGAGCGCCGCCTCGACCCTCGAGCGCCCGCGCATCTGCAGCTCGCGCGCGAACTCGACGATCAGGATGGCGTTCTTGCAGGCCAGACCGATCAGCACCAGGAATCCGATCTGGGTGAAGATGTTGTTGTCGCCCCTGGTGAGCCATACGCCGGTGATGGCGCAGAGCAGGCACATCGGCACGATGAGGATCACGGCCAGCGGCAGCGACCAGCTCTCGTACTGCGCCGCGAGCACCAGGAAGGCCAGCAGCACGCAGAGCGGGAAGACGAACACCGCCGTGTTGCCCGCGAGGCGCTGCTGGTACGTGAGATCGGTCCACTCGAAGCCTATGCCGTTCGGTAGCGTCTCGGCGGCGAGGCGCTCCATGATCGCGGTAGCCTGACCGGAGCTCACGCCCGGCGCGGGGCCGCCGTTGATGTCCGCTGCGGGGTAGGCGTTGTACCTGAGCCCCCGGTCGGGACCGTACGACTGTTTCACCTGGAGGATCGAGCCGAGCGGAACCATGTCGCCGCTCGCGTTCCGCACCTTGAGCTGCGCGATGTTGTCGGCGGTGGCACGGTACGGCGCGTCGGCCTGTACGATGACCTGGTAGGTCCGGCCGAACCGGTTGAAGTCGTTCACGTACACCGAGCCGAGGTACACCTGCATCGTCTGGAAGAGGTCGGTGAGCGAGATCCCTTCCTGCTTCACCTTCTCCCGGTCCACGTCGGCGTTGAGCTGCGGGACGTTGATCTGGAAGCTGGAGAAGAGCCCGGCCAGCTGCGGGGTCTGGTACCCCTTGCCGATCAGCGCCTGGGTGGCCGCGTAGAGCTCGCTCTCACCGAGCCCGGCGCGGTCCTCCAGCTGCATCTTGAAGCCGCCCACTGTCCCGAGTCCCGACACCGGCGGGGGCGGGAAGACCGCCACGAAGGCGTCCTGGATCACCGAGAGCTTCTGGTTGAGGGCACCGGCGATGTTGAGGCCGTACGTCTCCTTGGTCCTGCGCTCGTCGAACGGGGCCAGCGTGAAGAAGACGATCCCCGCGTTGGGGACGTTGACGAAGCCGTTGATCGAGAGTCCCGGGAACTGCACCGCCGACTGCACCCCGGGCTGCTTGAGCCCGATGTCGGTCATTTGCCGTATGACCGCATCGGTGCGGTCGAGGGTCGCGGCATCAGGCAACTGCGCGAAGGCGACGAGATACTGCTTGTCCTGCGTCGGCACGAAGCCGCTCGGCACTTTGGCGAAGCCGAAGGCGGTGAGCGCGATCAGGCCCACGTACACCAGGAGGGCCACGGCGCTCCGGCGGATGACGCCGCTCACCGTGCGGCCATACCGCTGGGAGGCCCAGGAGAATCCACGGTTGAACGGGCGGAAGAGCCAGCCCAGGAGCCTGTCGAGCACGCGGGTGGCGCGGTCGGGCGGGGCGTCGTGCGCCCTGAGCAGGATGGCGCTCAGCGCCGGCGACAGAGTGAGCGAATTGAACGCCGAGATGACCGTCGAGAAGGCGATGGTGAGCGCGAACTGCCGGTAAAATTCGCCGGTGAGTCCGCTCAGGAAGGCGACCGGGACGAACACCGCGCAGAGCACCAGCGC
>JBOHSC010000451.1:0-4656 GCA_050733115.1 Gemmatimonadales bacterium | reverse complement strand
ACAATCCCACCCTGACCACCCCCGTCGTCACAATTTTTCTCATCTGCGTCAATGCCGCCGTCTGGATACTCTTTCAGGGGGCGGGGGCTGAGCCCTCGCTCTCCCGGACGGTATGCGAGCTGGGGCTGATCCCGGGGGAGCTCCTGGGCCGAGTGGCTGAGGGAACGAGTGTCCGGCTCAGCCCGACCGCCGTATGCGTGCTCGGGGTCGGCCGGAGCTGGTATACGCCGCTCTCGTCGATGTTTTTGCACGGGGGCTGGCTCCATATCCTTGGCAACATGTGGTTCCTCTGGCTCTTCGGTAACAACGTCGAAGACTCGATGGGCCGCTTTCGGTATCTCGTCTTCTACTTGCTGTGCGGGCTCGCGGCCGCGGCCACCCAGACGATCATCAGCCCGTCGAGCATCGTCCCGATGATCGGGGCATCGGGCGCCATCAGCGGTGTGATGGGGGCCTATGTCATCCTGTACCCGCGAGTACGGGTGCACATGCTCGTGGTGCTCGTCGTCTTCTTCACCCGGATCGTGGTACCGGCGTATCTGATGCTCGGCTACTGGTTCCTCCTCCAGTTCGTGGGTGCGAGTGCCGCCCGCGGGGAAGGTGGAGTCGCGTTCTGGGCGCATGTTGGCGGGTTCGTCGCGGGTGCGGGGTTGATCACCCTGTTCAAGGACCCCGAGCTGGTGGCAAGGCACCGGGCGCTGGCGCGAACGATGTGAGCCATTCGACCGGCTTCCGCTCGTGGCGTCCACCTCGTTGGAGCGAGTAACTTTCCACCTATGGCCGAGACCCCTCAGCGCATGCACTCGCCGTCGTCCGTTGTGCCACTGGAGGTGCCGGTGGCGCCCCGGAATCCGGGGGTGCCCCTGGAGCTGGACTGGATCGAGGAGGCCCGGGTCAACCGCAGCGCGGTGGAACGGCGCGCCGCCACGCTCCGGACCCGGCGGACGGTGAAGAAGCAATGGCAGGCGGCGTGGCTGCTCCGCGCCGCCACGCTGATGGATCTGACCACCCTTTCCGGCGACGACACCCCTGGAAGGGTGCGCAGGCTCTGCGCCAAGGCCCGCCGGCCCGTCCGCGATGATCTGCGCGAGGCGATGGGCGCCGTGAAACTCCCGATCCGCGTCGCGGCGGTCTGTGTGTACCATAGATTCGTGGAAACGGCGGTGGAGGCGCTCGAGGGTTCGGGGATTCCGGTGGCGGCGGTGTCCACCGGATTTCCGGCGGGACTCTCACCGTTCGAGCAGCGCATTGCGGAGATCCGCGCGTCGGTGGCCGCGGGGGCGGAAGAGATCGACGTCGTCATCACACGGGCCCACGTGCTGACCGAAGACTGGCGCGCGCTCTACGAGGAGGTGCGCGCCATGCGGGATGCCTGCGGCGACGCGCACATCAAGACGATCCTCGCCACCGGCGAGCTCGGCACCCTCCGCAACGTGGCGCGTGCGAGCCTGGTCTGCATGATGGCCGGTGCTGATTTCATCAAGACCTCTACAGGGAAAGAGAGCGTCAACGCCACCCTTCCGGTCGGGCTGGTGATGGCGCGCGCCATCCGGGACTACCGTGAGCGTACCGGCCAGATGGTCGGCCTCAAGGCCGCGGGGGGAATCCGCGCCGCCAGGGAATCGCTCGATTGGCTCGCCCTGGTGAAGGACGAGCTGGGCGACCGCTGGCTGCGCCCCGATCTCTTCCGGTTCGGCGCGAGCGCCCTGCTCACCGACATCGAGCGCCAGCTGGAGCACTTCGTGACCGGGCGCTATTCGGCAGTGTACCGTCACCCCACGGCCTGATTCGCGCGCAAGATCCCTCGCTTCGCTCGGGATGACACACTATGGCATCCATCCCAGACATCTTCAACACGATGGCCTACGGTCCCGCCCCCGAGTCGGTAGCGCCGGCGCACGCCTGGCTGGAGGCGCACAACCGGCGCTTCGGATTGTTCATCGGCGGCGCATGGACTACGGGTGAGGGTGAGACCTTCGCGACGCTGAACCCGGCCACCGGCAAGCCACTCGCCAGCCTGGCACAGGCCACCGCGGCCGATGTGGATCGCGCCGTGCGTGCGGCGCGTGCAGCTCAGCCGGGATGGTGGGCCCTCGGCGGCCACGGGAGGGCGAGGCATCTCTACGCCATCGCGCGGCAAGTCCAGAAGCACAGCCGGCTCTTTGCCGTTCTCGAGTCGCTCGACAACGGCAAGCCGATTCGCGAGTCGCGAGATATAGATGTGCCGCTCGTAGCCCGGCATTTCTATTTCCACGCCGGCTGGGCCCAGCTCATGGAGCAGGAGCTGCCCGAACGCGAGCCACTCGGGGTGATTGGACAGATCATCCCCTGGAACTTTCCCTTGCTGATGCTGGCCTGGAAAATCGCGCCCGCGCTGGCGATGGGAAACACGGTGGTGCTCAAGCCCGCCGAGTTCACCTCGCTCACCGCCCTCCGCTTTGCCGAGCTGTGCGCCGGGATCGGCCTGCCGGCCGGGGTGGTGAACATCGTCACCGGCGATGGCCGCACCGGCGAGGCGATCGTGGCTCACCCGGACGTGGACAAGATCGCCTTTACGGGGTCGACCGAGGTGGGACGGATCATCCGCGTGGCAACGGCGGGGAGCGGGAAGAAGATCTCACTCGAGCTCGGTGGGAAGTCGCCGTTCATCGTCTTCCCCGACGCCGACCTCGACAGCGTAGTCGAGGGCGTGGTGGACGCGATCTGGTTCAACCAGGGGCAGGTGTGCTGCGCCGGCTCGCGCATTCTGGTCCAGGAAGGAATCGCAGACCGGCTGGTGGCCAAACTCAAGGCGAGGATGGAGACGCTCAGGGTGGGCGACCCGCTCGACAAGGCGGTGGACATGGGCGCGATCATCGCCCCGGTCCAGCTGGAGAAGATCCAGGGCCTCGTCCGCCGCGGTGAGGAGGAGGGCGCCAGGCTGTGGCAGCCCTCGTGGAGCTGCCCGCGAGAGGGATGGTTCTATCCACCGACGCTCTTCACCGACGTCTCACCCGCCGCGACGATCGCGCAGGTGGAGATCTTCGGACCCGTAGTCGTGCTCATGACGTTCCGCACTCCGGTCGAGGCGGTGGAGCTGGCCAACAACACCCGCTACGGACTCGCGGCCAGTCTCTGGACCGAGAACATCAACTTGGCGCTCGACGTTGCCCCGCAGCTCAAAGCGGGCACGGTCTGGATCAACTGCACCAACGTCTTCGACGCGGCCAGCGGCTTCGGCGGATATCGCGAGAGCGGCTTCGGGCGCGAGGGCGGGCGCGAGGGTCTGAGGGAATACGTCCGGTGGCGGTGGCACGAGCCCAGGCCGCCAGGGTCCGGCAAGTCCCACCACGGAAAGGCAACGGCCGCCGCGAGGAAGTCGGTCGCCGCGCACGCCAATGCGCGAGCCAACCTGCCACCGATCGATCGCACACCGAAGCTGTACATCGGCGGCAAGCAGGTGCGCCCCGATTCGGGCTACAGCCTGCCGGTCCTCGACGCCGCCGGGCGGGAGATCGGTGAGGTGGGGCACGGCAACCGCAAGGATGTGCGGAACGCCGTCGAAGCCGCGCACAAGGCGGCGGGCTGGGCGGGGGCTACGGCGCACAACCGGGCGCAGGTGCTGTACTACATCGCCGAGAATCTGGCCGCACGCAGCGAGGAGTTCGGACGCCGTCTCGACAAGCGCGAGGTGGCGCTCACCATCGAGCGGATCTACACCTACGCCGCCTGGGCCGACAAGTACGACGGCTTCGTGCACCACACACCCTACCGGAACGTGACGCTCGCCATGCCGGAGCCGATCGGTCTGATCGGCGTCGTGTGTCCCGACGATTGGCCGCTCCTCGGCTTCGTCTCGACCGTCCTGCCGGCCATCGCGATGGGGAACACGGTCGTCGCGGTGCCATCGACCAGGGCCCCGCTCGCCGCGACCGACTTCTACCAGGTTCTCGATACTTCCGACGTGCCGGGTGGGGTGGTGAACATCATCACCGGGCTACGCGACGAGCTGGCCCCGGTGCTTGCCGCGCACGACGACGTTGACGGGCTCTGGTACTTCGGGAGTGCGGAGGGCTCGGCCGAGGTGGAGCGGCTCTCGGCCGGCAACATGAAGCGTACCTGGGTGGACCTGGGCCGCGCCCGGGATTGGGCCGATCCGCGGCAGGGGGCAGGTGAGGAATTTCTCGAGCGGGCGACCCAGGTGAAGAACATCTGGGTGCCGTACGGGGAGTGAGAAGGATTGACAACGTCTCTGTCGGAGCTTGAATTACCCTTCCGGGTTACCCCGCCGAAGGCATTTCCGGACGACCGAGACTGAGGCTCTTCTCCATGGCCGATGCGCCCCACCCGCTCACTCAGCCCCCATTCGGCGTGACTGCGCGTCGCGACGCGTGGTGGATGCAGCCTGCGATCGTCTTCCTCGTTCTCTCGGCCTTCATCGTCTACGCGACCTGGGCCGCCTTCCAGGGTGAGCACTACGCGTACGGGCCGTACCTCTCTCCGTTCTACTCGCCGGAGCTGTTCGGCAGCTCGCCGCACGCGTGGTTCGGGCCCAGGCCGCAATGGTGGCCGGCGTGGCTGGTGTTCTCGCCCGCGCTCCTGATCCTGCCGTTTCCGGGACTCTTCCGGGTCACCTGTTACTACTACCGCGGCGCGTACTACAAGGCGTTCTGGGCC
>JBOHSC010000450.1:0-5511 GCA_050733115.1 Gemmatimonadales bacterium | reverse complement strand
AACCAGGCCTGGACCTGATCGGAGTGATGGTCGGCGGCGAGCGCGGTAACCGGAACGATCGCGGTAAACGCGTCACTCTTCAGCCGGGTGACAAGATCGATCGCCGCAGTTCGGGCGCCGTTCCCATCCACGAAGAGAAGGCAGGGGTGTCCCCGGAGGACGATCGCCTCGACTTCCTCAGCGCGATCGAAGACCAGCAGGGGAAAGGCGTTGGAAGATGCCCACTGGCGCACCAGCGCAGGCACCGGTGAGCCGTCCGGCGAAAAGAAGAGAATCGTCGGGCGAGTCCTCACCCACTGCCTTTCGTAAGGGGTTATCCCAAGCTAGCTTGGCGAGGCGTTGCGGCCAAGGCGGTCAGAGGAAATAGGCGCCGACGGCGACCATGGCGTACACTGCAAGTAATTGCACACCCTCGAACCAGTGCGACTCGCCGTCCAGGGTGATCACCGCGGTGACGATGGTCGCCACCCCCAGAGCCACCACCTCGAACGGCCGGAACACCAGGTCCATCCCCGCGCCCAGGAAGAGCCCGACGAAGACCAGGATCGGAGCGACGAGGAGCGCGATCTGGGTACTTGAGCCCAGGGCGATCTGGAGACCGAGGTCGATCTGCCCCTTCCTCGAGAGCATCACTGCCGCCGCATGTTCGGCCGCGTTGCCGATGATCGGAATCACGATCAGGCCCAGGAAGACCGGGGAGAGCCCCACGGCCTCGGTGGCCTCGGTGGCCGCGTGCACCAGGAGCTCCGATTCAATGGCGACCCCGACCGTGGCGGCTCCCAGCACCGCCAGCGCCTTCCCCACCCCCCAAACCGGCCCCTCCATGGGATGCGCCTCGGCGCCGAAGAGCCGCGTGTGGGTCCTGAGGGTGAAGAGCAGGGAGAAGGCGTAGGTGATCAGCAGGATTGCTGCCACGGCCTCCGACATCCGCAGCTCCGACACCTTGGCTGCCGTTTCGGGATGGAAAGAGTGGTAGAGGGCCGGAAAGATCAGGGCAGCAACGGCCAGGCAGAGCATTCCGGCGCTCATCCCGGCGGTAGTCTTGTTGAAGCGGAGCTCCTGCTGTTTGGTGCCGCCGGCAACGATGGCAAGACCCATGATAAGCAGCAGGTTGCCAAGGATACTGCCGGTGATGGATGCCTTAACCAGGTCCACCATTCCCGCCCTCAGCGCCACGATGGCGATGATCAGCTCGGCGGCATTTCCGAAGGTGGCGTTGAGCAACCCACCGATGGTGGGGCCGGTGCGATGCGCCAGGTGCTCCGTGGCTTCGCCCATGTAGCCGGCCAGCGGGAGTACACCGAGACAGGCGGTGAGGAAGACCCAGGCGGCGGGCGCATGGAGGGCGTAGCCGAGGACGATGCTGACGGGTACCGCGGCGAGGAGGATGAGCCGGATCAGAAGGGCTTGGCCTCATCGATCAGCATGATCGGGATGCCATCCTCGACTGGGTAGATCAGCCGGCAGGCGGAACACACGAGCGATTCCGGTGAGAGCCGGTATTCCAGGTCGCCCTTGCATTTGGGACAGACGAGAATCTGCAAGAGCTCGGGAGCCAGAGCCATTAGACCTCCGCTGGCGGTGAATCGGGAAAGCCGAATCGGGTGAGGGCGGCGGCGCTGGCCCGCCAGTGCGGCAGCACCTTGACCCAGAGATCGAGATAGATCGGCGCGCCGATGAGCTCCTCCAGGCGGGCGCGGGCCTGTGCGCCGATGGCCTTGATGGTACGACCGCCGGCGCCGATGACGATCCGCTTCTGTGAGTCCCGTTCGACGAAGAGATTCACCCGAATGTACACGGGCCGCTCGGCTTCGCGAAACTCCTCCACCTCGGCGTTGAAGGCGTAGGGCAGCTCGTCCTCGAGGAGGTCGAAGGCCGCTTCGCGGAGGTACTCACCGACGAAGAAGCGCAGCGGCTGCGTGCCGATCTCGTCGGCGTCGAACCGGTGCGTGCCCGCGGGCATCCTTTCCCGGATCTGCTGGAGCAGCGAGCCGATCCCCTTCCGCTCGGTGGCCGAAACCACGGCGCCGGCGGCTTCCAGCTCGGCGCGGCGGGCGGCTCCGACCAGATCGCTTTTTGTGTAGACGACGAGCACCGGCGCCGGCGTGGAGCGGCTGAGCCGGGCGACCTTTGCGAACAGGGGAGCCGGCGCGTCGGGCGCCGGGTGCAAGTGGAGGATCAGGTCGGCCCGCTCGAGGTCCGCGTGGGCCGCTTCCAGCATCCGGCGCTGCATGAGATAGGAGGGGTCGAGGAGACCGGGGAGGTCGTGGAGCACGATCTGGGTGTCGCCCTCGGTGTGGAGGCCGACGACGGGGAGCCGCGTCGTCTGGGCCTTGGGGCTGACGATGGCGAGTGGCTGCCCGAGGAGCGCGTTCAGGAGCGAGGACTTGCCGGCGTTGGGCGCGCCGGCGAGGGCGACGTGACCGAAGCGGGGCATGTTCCTCCGACTCAGCTCGCGCGACTAGATCCGCATGAGGGCAGCATCGATGTCCGCGAGCAGGTCGTCGATATGCTCGAGGCCGACGGAGAGGCGGATTAGGCTCTTCGAGATCTGGGCCTTTCTCATCTCCTCGTCCGTCAGCTCCGCGAAGTTCGTGCTCGGTGGATGGGTGACGATGCTCCTGGCGGCGCTCTCGTGAATGGCTATGACAATCAGCTGCAACGAGTTCAGGAACGAGAAGGCGCTTTCCATCCGCTCGTCCTTGAGCGAAAACGAGAGCAGGCCTCCGTACAGCCCGTTCATCTGCTCGCGCGCGAGCTCATGCTGTGGGTGACTGGGCAGTCCCGGAAAGTTGACCCTGGCCACCTTCGGGTGGTCTTCGAGGAACCGGGCGACCTTCATCCCGTTTTCCGAGTGCCGAGTCATCCGAAGGTGCAGGGTTTCCAGTCCCAGCAGGCAGAGCCAGCTGTTGAAGGGGGATGGCGCGGTCCCGCAATTGACATAGTCGGTCCGCCGGAGCTCATCCACCCATGCCTTGTTCGTCACGAGGGCGCCGCCGAGCATCGTGGCGTTCCCGCTGATGTACTTTGACAGCGACTCGATGACCACCGTGGCGCCCAGCTCGAGAGGCTTCTGGCTCACCGGCGTGGCGAGGGTATTGTCCACGATGACGGGAACGCCGTGCTTCCCGGCTATGTCGCACAGCCTCCTGATATCCGTGATGACGAGCCCCGGATTGCTGGGTGTCTCAATGTAGGCGAACCTGACCCCCTCGTGGATCTTCTCCTGCCACTCGCCCATGTCAGTCGGATCATCCACCACGTGCGCCGTGACGCCGAACCTGGCGAAGGTCCGCATGAACAGGTCGTAGCATCGCAGGTAGACGCGATTGGAAATGACGCATTCGCCACCCTGCTGCAACAGACTCGCGGCCACGGTAAAGATGGCCGCCATCCCTGAGGATGTCACCAGGCCGGCCTCGCCCCCCTCGATCAGCGCCATCCGCTTCTCCAGGATGTCGTTGGTCGGATTGTTCCGGCGGGTGTACACGAAGTCCATGTACGGGTCTTTCGGATCGTAGATCCGCTGGCCCGCCTCGGCGCTGTCCAGCGGATGGGATGCGGTCTGGAAGAGCGGCGGGGCAAGCGACCGGTACTCGCCGGCGGTGACTTTCTCGTACCCGCCGATGACGTTGAGCGTTTCCTGGTGCAGGTTCCTCGCGTTCACGCGCTTCCCCCTTTCAGAGTACTGGCCCCGCGGCGTCGCTCCAGGCGCGCCGCTATTGACAGTCGCGGCCCGGGAATTCTACCTTCCTAAGAGCGCAATGCACAACGGTTGCGTATTACGCAACTAGAGGAGCCCCGTGGTCCAGTCCGTCGATCGCGCCATCGCCATCCTGGAGCTCCTGGCCAGCAGCTCCACCGAGCTCGGTGTCACCGAGCTGGGCCGCCATTTATCGGTCCACAAGTCCACGGCCGCCCGCCTGATCGACACCCTGGTCGATCACGGCCTGGTCGAGCAGAACCCGGCCACGGGCAAGTACCTGCTGTCCTTCGGTGTGGTGCGGCTGGCCGGCGCCGTTGCGGCTTCCCAGGATCTCGTGGGCCAGTCCCGGCCGCTCTTGCAGGAGCTGGCGGCGCAGACCCTCGAGACGGTCAACCTCTCCATCCTCGAGGGCGATCAGGTCATGAGCATCCAGCAGATCACCGCTCCGCACCTGGTGGTGAACGTCGACTGGGTCGGCAAGCGCACTCCCCTCCACTGCAGCTCGAGCGGCAAGGTCTTTCTCAGTCATCTCCCGCCGGAGCGGCTGGAGGAGATCCTGTCCCGGCCGCTGGAGCGCCGGACCCCCCGGACGATCGTGGATCCGGTCCAGCTCCGGCGACAACTGGCCCGCATTAAAGAGCAGGGGTTCGCGCACACGAGGCAGGAGCTCGAGCTCGGCCTGAGCGGAGTGGCCGCGCCGGTCCGCGATGCAAGCGGCCAGGTGGTGGCGGCGGTCAGCGCCGCCGGCCCTTCCTTCCGCATGCCCAAGGAGCGCGTCCCTACGCTGGCCGCTCAGGTCACCGAAACCGCCGCCGGCATGTCCCGGCGTCTCGGCCACATCGGAGGTGAAGTCCATGGGACTTGAGGAAGAGATCCTGCACGGGCTCTTCGAGCATACGCTCGTGGGTCACGCCGCCGAGGTGAAGCAGTTGACTCAGCGCGGGCTTGAAGCGGGGATGGATCCGATGGACATCCTCTTCAAGGCGCTCATTCCGTCGCTGGAGGAGGTCGGCGTTCGATTCGAGCGCGGCGACTACTTCGTCCCCGAAATGCTCATCGCCGCCAAGGCGATGCAGGGCGGCCTGGTCATCCTCCGTCCGCTCCTGGCGGCCACCGGAGCAAAGCCGATCGGCCGGTACGTCATCGGGACGGTCAAGGGAGACATCCATGACATCGGGAAGAGCCTCTGCATCATCATGCTCGAGGGAGCGGGCTTCGAGGTGGTGGACCTGGGGGTGAACGTGCCCCCGGAGACGTTCGTGGAGGCGGTCCGGAAGCACGAGCCGCACATCGTGGGGTTCTCCGCCTTTCTCACGACGACCATGCCGATGTTCAAGGTCAACGTCCAGGCGCTCGAAAAGGCGGGCCTCAGGCACAAGGTGCGGGTCATGGCGGGCGGTGCGCCCGTGACCGACGAGTATGCCAAGCAGATGGGGGCCGATGCATACGCACCGGACGCCTCCACCTGCACGCGCATCGCCAAGACCCTCGTCGGGGCGGTCGAAGCCGATCGGAATGACAGGCTGCTGGAGGCCGTCACCCGGATCGAGACCACATTGCGAGCGATCGAGGAATAGCCGACATGAGGGATCTGGGCGAGAGACTGGTTCTGGCGCTGGAGAAGCCATTCAAGCAGATGGCCTTCGACTGCAGGATGTGCGGCCAATGCATCCTGCACTCCACTGGGCTCACCTGCCCGATGCGTTGTCCCAAGAATCTGCGGAACGGCCCTTGTGGCGGCGTGCGGGCGGACGGCAACTGCGAGGTGTATCCCGACCGCCCCTGCGTCTGGGGGCAGGCGTGGG
>JBOHSC010000449.1:0-6656 GCA_050733115.1 Gemmatimonadales bacterium | reverse complement strand
GGATACGTCTTCGATCCGCAGGGACTGAGCGCCGGCCGCCTGGCCGCCCTCGCCCGGGAGAAGCGCCGCGGACGCCGCCTGGCCGACCTGCCCAAGGGAACGGCAGCCACGGCGGAAGAGGCCGTTGCCTACATGGCGGGGTACGCCCTCACGCGCCCGGTGCTGGTGGACCTCACCGCCGACGACACCGGTCCCGCTCTCGAGCTCGGCCTGACCCACGGGATGGATCTCGTCCTGGCCAACAAGCGCCCATTAGCCGGCCGCCGTTCCGTCAGCGATTCGCTCTGGCAGACGGCCCGCGCGCGCGGACGTCGCGTCCTCCATGAGGCAACCGTGGGCGCCGGGCTGCCGATCATCGACACCTTTCACAAGCTCACGGAGTCGGGAGACCGGGTCGATCGTATCGAGGGGCTCCTCTCCGGCACGGTCGGCTATGTACTGAGCGAGGTGGGCGGCGGCACCCCATTCTCGAAGGCGGTGCACTCGGCGATGAGCCGCGGCTACACCGAGCCCGATCCCCGCGAAGACCTCTCGGGCATGGACGTGGGGCGCAAGGCGCTGATCCTCGCCCGGCTCCTCGGTTACACCGGCGAGCTCTCACGCACCGCGGTCGAGTCGCTGGTGCCCAAGTGGGCTCGCGCACTCCCGCTCGAGGCATTCCTCGAGCGGCTCCCCGAGCTCGACGACGCATGGCGCCGGCGGGTGGACCAGGCCGCCGCCGGGGGAATGGTGCTGCGCTACGTGGCGACGGTCACCCCGAACAAGATCGCCGTCGGGCTCCGGTCGGTGCCGGCGTCGAGCCCGCTCGCCGCGATCATGGGGACGGCCAATCAGCTGGTCTTCACCACTGCCCGCTACAAGGCCAATCCGCTCGTGATCACCGGCCCCGGCGCGGGCGCCGAGGTGACCGCGGCCGGCGTGCTCAACGACATCCTGCGACTGGCCGGCGCGTGAGCTCTCCCCCCGCCGTCACCGCCTTCGCTCCCGGCGGGGTCGGAAACGTCGGGCCGGGGCTCGACATCCTCGGCCTCGCCGTCAGCGGGCTCGGCGACGAAGTGCGCGCGGAGTGGAGCGACCGGCCGGGAATCACGATCCTCGATCCCGGGCACCCCGATCTCCCCTCCGAAGCGCACCGCCACACGGCGGGTCTCGCGGCCCGCGCGGTCAACACCGCGGTGGGAGGAGAAGCGATCCGGGGCGGCCGCGGCATCGCCCTCACGGTGCGGAAAGGTCTCCCCCTCTGCGGCGGCCAGGGCGGGAGCGCGGCATCGGCGGTCGCAGGTGCCGTAGCCGTGAATGCGCTCCTCGGCGCTCCCCTCGACCGCCATGCGCTGCTCGACGCCTGCCTCGTGGCCGAGGAGACAGTCGCGGGGCGCCATCTCGACAACATCGCGCCCTCCCTGCTTGGTGGCATCGTGCTGATCCGCTCCATGCATCCGCTCGACATCGTGCGGCTGCCTGTGCCCGAGGAGCTCGTAGTGGTGCTGGTGCGCCCCGATCAGGAGATGCGCACATCGGAAGCGCGCGCGGTGCTGCCGGCGGAGGTGACGCGCGCGACGGCGCTGCACCAGGCGGCTCAGGTCGGTGCCCTCGTGGCTGCGCTCGCCGCCGGCGATTACGCCCTCCTCGGCCGCGCCATCGACGACCGCATTGCGGAGCCCGCCCGCGCGCGCCTGCTACCGGGCTTCGTCGAAGTGAAGGCGGCAGCGCTCGGCGCCGGCGCGCTCGGCAGCTCCATCTCGGGAAGCGGGCCGACCACCTTCGCGCTGGCTCGCGGCGAGCTCGACGGAAAGCGCATTGGAGCCGTCATGGTGGCCGCCTACGCCGCTCTGGGCATTCGAAGCGAGGCGCGCATGGGACGAGTAGACCGGGAAGGGGCGAGACTCGTGGAGCCGAAGGGAGGCCCAGCGTGAGATTCGAGACCGAACGCCCGCCGAGCTGGCAGGCGTGCATCACCTGCGGCAACGAGACCCCCGAGCTCGATCCTCATCCGCGCTGCATGGTGTGCGGGGGACTGCTCGAGATCCACCACCGGCCGCCCAACGTCACCCGCGAAGAGCTCCTTCAGAAGTTCACCGAGCGGCGCGGGCAGCGCCCCGGCCCCATGGCGTCGGGAGTCTGGCGCTTCCGTGAGGTTGTCCTTCCCTCGGCTACCGAGGTCGTCTCGCATCCCGAGGGGAACACGCCGCTGCTGCACCGTCCCGCGCTCGACGCGTGGACCGGCATGACGCGCCTGCTGCTGAAGCACGAGGGCCACAATCCCACCGGCTCGTTCAAGGATCGCGGGATGACGGTGGGGGTAACACAGGCGTGCCGCATCGGGGCCACGGCGGTGGCGTGTGCGTCGACGGGGAATACGTCGGCGTCGCTCGCGGCCTACGCCGCGCAGGCGGGAATCCCGGCGCTCGTGCTGGTGCCGAAGGACGCCGTATCGATGGGCAAGCTGGCGCAGTCACTGGCCTACGGCGCGCGCACGCTGGTCGTGCGCGGCGACTTCGACGATTGCCTCCGGCTCGTCGATGCCGCCAGCAAACGACTCGGCGTCTATCTCCTCAACTCGATCAATCCGTTCCGGCTCGAGGGACAGAAGACCATCGTGCTGGAGCTGCTCCAGCAGCTCGGCTGGGATCCGCCCGACTGGATCGTCCTGCCCGCCGGCAACCTGGGAAACACCGCGGCCTTCGGCAAGGCGCTGCGCGAGGCGCGCGAGTGGGGACTCATTCCCCGGATGCCCCGGCTCGCCGCGGTGCAGGCGGCGGGCGCGGCGCCGTTCGCGCGGAGCTTCGCGGAGGGATTCGCGAAGAAATACACCGTGAAGGCGGAGACGGTGGCCACCGCCATTCGCATTGGCGACCCCGCATCCTACGACCGCGCCGTGCGGGCTATTCAGGAGACCAACGGCGTGGTGCTGTCGGTAACCGATGAAGAGCTGATGGAGGCCAAGGCCGCGGTGGACGGATGCGGAGTCGGGTGCGAGCCGGCGAGTGCCGCGAGCGTCGCCGGGCTCCGGGCGCTGGTGCGGAAGGGGACGGTGGATCCGGGACAGCGTGTCGTGGCGGTACTCACCGGTCACGTGTTGAAGGACCCGGGGGCGCTGCTGCAGTATCACCGGGAGATGGAGCCCCCGCCGCCGGGCGCAAACCGGCCGGTGGAAATCGACCCGACGCTTTCGGAGGTGGAGCGGCAGCTGCTCAGGTGACTTCCGACTGCGCGCGACTACTTCCGCACCACCTTCCAGATCTTCCCGTTCTGATCCGCGCTGATGTACAGCGAGCCGTCCTTGCCGACCGCCAGGCCGCTGGCGCGGAGGTCGGTCGGACCTTTCCGCCCGGTCGCGAAGGTCTCGTACTCTCCGGTGGCCTTGCCGCCGGCAAAGGGCGCGAACACCACGCGGTAGCCCGCCTGCGGGAGGGGTGCGCGGTTCCAGGAGCCGTGAAATGCGAGGAAGAGTCCGTTGGTGTATTTCTCGCCGAATCCGGCTCCCGGATAAAACGCCAGCGCGAGTGGCGCCCAGTGCGCCGGGAACGGGATGACCGGCCCCTTAGCCCTGGAGCAGCGCCCGATCTCCTTCCCGTCGCCGCCGTACTCGGGGGCGAGGACCTTCGCCTTGTTCTCCACGCTGTAGTAGCAGTACGGCCATCCGAAGTCGTCGCCCTGGTCCACCATCACCAGCTCTTCGGCGGGATTCTCCGCGTTCCGCTCGGGGCTGAAGCCCCAGTTGTCGCCGAGCTGGTCGCGGCCGTGGATCGCGGCCCAGAGCGCGCCGGTGCCGGGCTGAATCGTCGTCGCGAGAGGATTGCGCATTCCGGTGGCGTACCGCTTCCCGTCGGCGAAGGTCTGGCCCGGCCTGCCGGCGGAGAATTGCCATATGCCGGCGCGCCGCTCGAGCTCGGTGCAGGGATCGATCCCCGGCGACTTTTCCCTCCGGTCGGCGCGCTGACAGCTGTTCGTCGCCGAGCCGATGCTCACGAACATCGTGTCGCCCCCGCCGAAGACGACGCTCTTTGAGGTGTGATTGCCGTCGTCGGGAAGCCCCGACACCATCGTCTCTTCCTTGCCCTCGGGCGCGAGTTTGCCCGGCGTGAGGCGCCACCGCAGGATGCGATCGCTGAGGGCCAGATAGAGGAAGCCCTCGCGGATCTTCACGTCGTTGCCACCGCGGGGGCCGAAGCTCTCCCGCGTGTCGGGCTTCCCGTCGCCGTTCCGATCGCGGTACGCGCGCACCCCGCCGCCGAACCCGTGGCTCGACAACGCCGCGTAGAGATCGCCATTCGGTGCGACGGTGAGCTGCCGTACCGAGCCCGCGTCGTCATCGACGACGACGGCACAGAATCCCTGCGGCAGGGTGAGACCGCCGTTGTCGGCGGCGCACGCCGGGGGAGGATTGGCGGAGAAATGCGAGGCGACGAGACCGGCCGGTACGACGAGCGCGAGCGCGGCGGACATCGAGGCGGAGCGGATGCGAGACATGATGGCGACCAGTAACCGAGTGTCGAATGGGGGCTCCGAAAAGCCCGCGGGAACATGCCGGAAGATAGGGTAGTCCGGGGCGCCGTGGGGCGATTCTAGAGGGAAAAATGCCCTCTGCCTATTGTAAATTTGCGCCGGGCGTATACTGTTTGTCTCGGTAGTTTCGCCAATTTCGAGGCAGGCAGGGTTCTCACATCCCCAACTGGGAGACGCGCGATGGCCGCCAAGAAAAAGAAAGCCGCAAAGAAATCCTCCAGAAAGAGTGCCAAGAAAGCCGTGAAGCGGACCGCGAAGAAGGCTGCCAAGAAGTCGGGCAAGAAGCGCACGCCGAGCGCGGCTTTCATGAAGCCGATGCAGCCGAGCGCCGCTCTGGGAGCCGTCATCGGAAACGGCGCCATGCCCCGCACCGAAGTCACCAAGAAGCTCTGGCAGTACATCAAGCGGCATGGTCTGCAGGATGCCAAGAACCGCCGCAACATCAACGCCGACGACAAGCTCCGTCCGGTGTTCGCCGGCAGGTCGCAGGTTTCGATGTTCGACATGACCAAGCTGGTCAGCAAGCACCTCAGCTAGTCTCTCGAGGGACAACCGAAACAGGGGCATCCCCGCTGGGGTGCCCTTTTTCGTTGGGGGGTCCGCTATATTCCCCGCCCTATGGCCGGCGAATACATCTTCACCATGCGCGACCTTCGTAAGGTCGTGCCCCCATCTCGCGAGATCCTCAAGGGCATCCACCTCGCCTTCTACCCCGGCGCCAAGATCGGCGTGCTGGGCGCGAACGGCGCGGGGAAATCGTCACTCCTCCGCATCATGGCGGGTGTGGACCACGATTTCCTCGGCGATGCCCGTCCCCTTCCCGGCACCAGGATCGGCTTCCTGCCACAGGAGCCGCAGCTCGACGCCTCGAAGGATGTTCGCGGAAACGTGGTGGACGGAGTCAGGGAGCAGCAGGCGCTTCTCGATCAGTTCAACGAGATCAGCGCTCGTTTTGCCGAGCCGATGGAGGACGACGAGATGACCCGTCTCCTCGAGAGGCAGGGCAACCTGCAGGAGCGCATCGACGCGCTCGGCCTCTGGGAGCTCGACCACAAGATCGACATGGCGATGGACGCCCTCCGGCTTCCGCCGGGCGAGGCCGACGTCACCAGGATTTCGGGCGGCGAACGCCGCCGCGTCGCGCTCTGCCGCCTGCTCCTCGAGCAGCCCGACATGCTCCTCCTCGACGAGCCCACCAACCATCTCGACGCCGAGAGCGTCTGGTGGCTCGAGCGCTATCTCGCGGAGTTCCCCGGCACCGTCGTCGCCGTCACTCACGATCGCTACTTCCTCGACAACGTCGCCGGCTGGATTCTCGAGCTCTACCAGGGCGCAGGCATCCCCTGGGAGGGGAACTATTCCTCCTGGCTCGAGCAGAAGCAGCGCCGCCTCGCCCAGGAGGAAAAGCAGGCCTCGGCCCGGCAGAAGACGCTGCCGCGCGAGCTCGAGTGGGTCCGGATGTCGCCCCGGGACCGCCAGGCGAAGAGCAAGGCCCGCATCACGCGCTACGAGGAACTGCGGCAGGAGGCCGAACGGGAATCCGAGGGCACCACGGAAATCGTGATCCCCGTCCCCGAGCGCCTCGGCGATGAAGTCGTGGTCGCGCACGAGGTGTCGAAGGGCTACGGCGAACGGCTCCTCTTCGAGAGCCTCGAATTCTCCCTGCCCCGCGGCGGCATCGTGGGGATCATCGGCCCCAACGGCGCCGGGAAGACCACGCTCTTCCGCATGATCTCGGGCCAGGAGACCGCCGACTCGGGCACGCTGACGGTGGGGTCCACGGTGCAGGTCGCCTACGTCGATCAGTCGCGCGAGTCGCTCGACGCCGATCGCACCGTCTACGAGGAGATATCGGGGGGACAGGATCAGCTCCAGTTCGGCCGCCGCACCGTCAACGCACGCGCCTATTGCGCCGGATTCAACTTTCGCGGCTCCGATCAGCAGAAAAAGGTGGGCACCCTCTCCGGCGGCGAGCGCAACCGGGTTCATCTCGCCAAGCTGCTCAAGAGCGGCGGCAACCTCCTCCTCCTCGACGAGCCGACCAACGACCTCGATGTCGATACGCTCCGCGCCCTCGAGGAGGCACTCCTCGGCTTCGCCGGATGCGCCGTCGTCATCAGCCACGACCGCTGGTTCCTCGACCGTATAGC
>JBOHSC010000448.1:0-10372 GCA_050733115.1 Gemmatimonadales bacterium | reverse complement strand
CGCGTGCGAGCAGGTAGCGCTGGCCTACGGTCGCTTCGCTCATCCGGGCGCCATCACCGATGCCGCCCGTCACCACGATCCGGGTGGCGAGCGTGTCGCGCCAGAGATCGAACCCGTGGTCCAGCCGCGCCCGGAGCACCGGCGAAGGCCGCCCGTTGTACTGCGCGGCGCCGAGCACCACGATCGCGTCCACCGGGCGGCGCTGGTCCTGCTGGCTGACGACCAGGACCATGGCGAGCGAGGAGGTATAGACCACTGAGGCGGCGAGAAGGAGGGGGATCGTGAAACGGCGAATCCTCACAACTCCACGCTCTCCCCGTGCGTTGGCACTCTGACGTCCCGCACGCCTTCGGACCTGAGAATCTCCGCCATTGCCTCGAGGGCGGGGGGCTCGCCGTGCACCACGAAGGCGCGGCGGACCTGCCCGCCCAGGCGCCGCGCCCAGTTGCGGAGCTCGGTCCGGTCGGCGTGCGCGGAGTAACCGCCGATCGTCTCCACCTCGGCGCGCCGCGGATACTCCTGCCCCAGGATCCGCACGACCTCCTCGCCGCTCTGGATCCGGCGTCCGAGGGTCCCCTCAGCCTGGAAACCGACGAAGAGGACGAGATTGCGGTGGTCGCCGATGCCGTTGGCCAGATGGTGGAGGATACGCCCGCCCTCGGCCATCCCCGATGCGGCGACGATCACCGCCGGGCCGCGCAGCTCGTTCAGCGACTTCGAGTCGGCCACCTCGCGGATGTAGCGGACAAGGGGGAAGTCGAACAGTTTGGTCCGCGCCACGACCAGGCGCTCGCGCTGATCGAAGACTTCCGGGTGCATACGGAAGACGGTGGTCGCGTCCACGGCGAGCGGGCTGTCCACGAAGATCGGGATCTCGGGGATCTGGCGGCCGAGATAGAGATGGTGGAGGCTGTAGATCACCTCCTGCACCCGGCCGAGCGCGAACGCGGGGATGTACACTTTGCCCCCGCGTGCGGCGGTGCGCCGTATCGCTTCGCCGAGCCGTGCCTCGGCGTCCTTCACCGATTCGTGGTCGCGGTCGGCGTAGGTGGACTCGACGATCAGCGTGTCGATCGGCCCCGAGGGCGGCTCGGGGTCACGGATGATCGGCATGTTGTCGCGGCCGATGTCGCCGGAGAAGACGAGGCGATGGGGCACGCCCTCGGTGATGCGGAGATCGACGGTGGCCGAGCCGAGGATGTGGCCGGCGTCGAGGAACTCGACGGCCAGATGCTTCCGGAGGTGGGTGATCCGGTGGTACGGCACACCGACCAGCAGATCCTGCACCTCCACCGCGTCGGCCATGTTGTAGAGTGGCTCGCTCTCGGGTCCCGCCTGACCCCGCTTCACCAGGAGCTCGTGGTCCTTCTCCTGGATGTTCGCCGCATCGGGCAGCATCACCGCACAGAGGTCGCGTGTGGCGGGCGTGGCGTGAATGGGCCCGTGAAAGCCGTGGCGGACCAGGAGCGGGAGGCGGCCGGAATGGTCGATGTGCGCGTGACTCAGCACGACGCCGTCGACCACCCGGGGATCGAACGGAAGCCGTGCATTCAGCGCGTGGGTCTGGGCCCGGCGCCCCTGGAAGAGCCCGCCGTCGAGGAGGAATCTGCCGCCGGCCGCCTCGAGCAGATGCATGGAGCCGGTTACCTGTCCTGCGGCGCCCCAGAAGGTGAGACGGATGGGCGTCACGGGCGGTTCACTCCAGGGTGCGGGTGCCGAAGAGACGGTCCCCGGCGTCGCCGAGACCGGGCAGGATGTAGCCGTGCGAGTTGAGCTGGCGATCGAGCGCGGCGGTGAAGATGGGGACGTCGGGGTGAGTCTCGAGCATCCGGCTCACTCCCTCGGGGGCCGCCACGAGGCAGAGGAACCGGAGTCGTCGCGCTCCCGCCCCGCGGAGCGCGCTCACCGCCGCCACCGCCGACCCTCCGGTGGCGAGCATCGGGTCGAGGATGAAGAAGTCGCGAGCGACCTCGGAGCCGGGAATCTTGAAGTAGTAGTCCACCGGCTTGAGCGTGTCGTGATCGCGGTAGAGCCCGATGTGCCCCACCCTCGCCGAGGGGATGAGCTGCGCGATGCCTTCGACCATGCCCAGACCGGCGCGCAAGATGGGGACGAGGGTGAGCTTCTTGCCGGAGACCTGCCGTCCCTTCATCGTCTCCAGCGGGGTCTCGATCTCGACTTCCTCGGTCGCCAGGTCCTTCGTCACCTCATACGCCATGAGCATGGCGATCTCACTCACAAGTTGCTTGAAGTCCCGGGTGCTGGTGCGCCGGTCCCGGAGGATCGAAAGCTTGTGCTGGATGAGGGGGTGATCGAGGACGGTGAGATTGGGGAAAGTCGGGGCGGCCATGTATCCAATATATAAGGCCGCCGGAGGCGGGACCCCGATCAGATCCGGATGGTGACGCTGCGGCAGACCTGTTCGTGAACGCCGCAGACGCTGGCGCGGAGGGTGCCCTCGAGTCGAACAGCATGGCCGGGGACGAGGGCCGCCGGCGGCTCGGTGTAGTAGGCGGAATCGGCGGTGAGATTCGGCGAGTCGAAGCGGACGACCGTGCCGTCATCGAGCTCGAGCGCCGGCTTAAGGCGGGCGTTGAGCTTGAGTCCCGGAGCCGCCATCAGGACGACGCGAGTGTTTGCGCCGGCGGGAGTCGTCTCGATGTGGATCACCGCGTAGGGCTCGGCCAGCAGCTCCTTGATCTTTCCCGCCCAGCGCTGGTAGTTCGCGTCGTTGAGATGGAACTCCCCCGCCCCCTCATAGCGAACGACTCCCTTCTTGTCGATCAGCACGAAGCTCGGCCAGAACCTGATCCCGTAGAGATCCCACGTCTTGTTGTCGTTGTCCTGGGCGACGGGGTACTCGATGCCGTATTTGGTCAGGGCACGTTGGACGTTGCTCTTGTCGTGCTCGCCAGCGTACGGCGGAAACTCTGGGGTATGGATCCCGATGATCGTTAGCCCCTGGTCGCGGAACTTGTGGTCAAAGTCCACGAGCGACGGGACGGTGTTGGTGCAGTTGTAGCAGGTGAAGACCCAGAAATTGAGCAGCACCACCCTGCCGCGCAGCTCGTCGAGCGTCAGCGGGTGGTCGGCGTTGAGCCAGCTCGTGTTGTGCCAGGCCGGTGCGGGACCGGGCTCTCGCTCGCCAGTCAGAGGACTGCGCGACTGCGCCTGCGCGCGGCCGGCCGACTCGGCGCCGAAGGCAATAGCGCCAGCGGCGGCGATCGAGAGGGCAAAGAGGAAGATGGGGCGGGCCATTGGGGTCTCCAGATCGGGTCCGAGAGTAACGCCGTCAGGGTGCATCCGGTTCCTCACCGCCTACCTTTACAGGCATGGCCGCCGTCGAGCTGGTCCTCACACTTCTTGCCGTCGCCGCCGGGCTCGAGCTGCTCGCGGGGCGGCTCGGCGTTCCCCACCCGGTGCTCCTCGTGTGCGGCGGACTGCTGCTGGCGCTGGCGCCGGGGCTTCCAGCTGTACGGCTCGATCCCGACGTCGTCTTCCTCGTTTTCGTGCCGCCGCTCCTGTATTGGGCGGCGCTCACCAGCTCCTACCGCGACTTTCGCCGGAATCTGCCGTCCATCACCCTGCTGGCGGTGGGACTGGTGCTCGCGACGGCCTGCGCGGTGGCGCTCATCGTCCACGCCGTCGTTCCCGGCATGGGGTGGGCGCCTGCCTTCGTGCTCGGCGCCATCGTCTCGCCGACCGACGCGGTGGCCGCGACGGCCATCGCGCGCAGGCTCGGCGTGCCTCGAAACGCGGTGACGATCCTCGAAGGCGAGAGCCTGGTGAACGACGCCACGGCGCTCGTCGCCTACCGCATGGCGATCGGAGCGGTGGCCGCCGGCACGTTTTCGTTCGGCGAGGCGGGCGTGCGGTTCCTCGTCGCGGCGGGCGGAGGCATTGCGGTGGGCCTGGCGGCCGGAGCGGTGGTGGTGTGGCTGCGCCGGCGGATCGACAACACGGTAGTCGAGAATACCATCTCGCTGCTCACCCCCTTCGCGGCCTATCTGCCTGCCGAGCGGGTCGGTGCCTCGGGAGTACTCGCCGTGGTGACGGTGGGGCTGTACCTCGGCCGGAAGGCACCGCGCATCGTGAGCCCCCGCACCCGAATCCAGGCGGGGGGAATGTGGGAGATGGTCACCTTCCTCCTCCAGGGGCTGATCTTCATCCTGGTGGGGCTCGAGCTGCCGCGGGCGCTGGCCAACGTGCGGCCGCTGTCGATCCGGGAGCTGCTGGTGCCGGCGGCTATCGTGAGCGGGACGGTGATCGTGGCGCGGCTTCTCTGGATGTTTCCTGGCGCCTACGCCGCCACGCGCATCGGGCACCTCTTCGGCTCGCGAGACGAGATGCCTCGCTGGCGCGGAGTCGTGCTGGTTGCGTGGGCGGGCATGCGCGGAGGGGTATCGCTCGTCATCGCGCTCGCGATCCCGCTCACGATCGCCGGAGGGAAGCCGTTTCCCCATCGCGATCTCATCATCTTCTTGACCTTCGCGGTCATCCTGGCGACGCTGGTGCTCCAGGGGCTCTCGCTCCCCACCGTCATCCGGCTGCTCCGGCTCAGGAAGGACGATGCGCGAGAGGGGGAGGAGCGGAAGGCCCGGCACAAGATGGCGGCGGCGGGGCTCGCGCATCTCGAGGGGATCAATGGCAACGAGGCGTTGGTGCGGCGGCTCCGCGAACGGCACGTCCACCGGGTGCACCGGTACGGTCCGCGCGTGGAGGACAGCGCCAAGGCCCAGGATCATGACGACGACCGGAAGGCCGCAGACTACCGGCGGATTCGCGGGTCGATGATCGGGGCGGAGCGGGCCGAGCTGATCAGGCTCAGGGATGAGAACGTCATCGGAGACGACGTGCTGCGGCGGATCCAGCACGAGCTCGACCTGGAGCACATGTTGCTGGACAGCCCGGGACCCGATCCGACGGGGGAGGTGGCGGAGCGGGGGTAGATTGGGGGCGAGGGGGTTAGCGACAACAGTCGGCTATAGCGCCCGCGGTTGGCGCGAGGCTGCCCCCCTCTTATATTTTCGCCCCCTGCGGCCAGGTAGCTCAGTTGGTAGAGCAGCGGACTGAAAATCCGCGTGTCGGGGGTTCAATTCCCTCCCTGGCCATTTGTAGTCGGCGCAAGTAGCACATCACGTTACGCGTCGCACGCGCGGCACCCGCCCTGTTTCACTTCCCCCCCGATTGTACCACCACCGCCGTTGTGCACTGGGCCTACCTCGGGCTTGTTGACCAGAGTTCCGCTGCCTGGCCCGACGGCGGCCGCCTCTGCCGACGCTAGCACGTTGATTCAAGCCAGTTCGTCTGACGTTCTGTTGTTGTAGGAGACAAAGCCGCTGAGTGTGACGATGAGTCCGGCAGCAGCCGGAGCCGTGACGAAAGTGACTCCTCCACCCCAGTTTGAGATTTCGAGATCCGGGGCGTAGTATGGAACATCGCCCAGGGGTCACAATGTCCGATCCGCCGCCTCCCCGCCCGAGGGCGGCCCACCGCAAGCTCCGGTCGGAGCGCGTCCATCACACGCTCCGCACGGTGACGTTCGTCCAGCATCCCGCGATACCGTCCCCTTGCATGACCCCACAGTTTGCATGACCCCACAGTCCGCCGGAGCGGCCCCGCTTCGGGGCGAAACCTGACGCGGCCAGTCACTCCATGATGACGTCTCTCGAGCGGGTCCAGTCGGCGCTGGCGCCACGCTATGTGGTCCGGCGCGAGCTGGGGGCGGGCGGGATGGCGGTGGTCTATTTGGCGGAGGACCCGCGGTACGGGCGGCCGGTGGCGGTGAAGGTGCTTCGGCCCGAGTTGGCGGCGGCCCTCGGGCCCGAGCGGTTCCTGCGAGAGATCAAGATCGCGGCGGGGCTGCGGCACCCGCACATCCTCCCCCTCTACGATTCGGGCGAGGCGAACGGCCTCCTCTACTACGTGATGCCGTATGTCGAGGGCGAGTCCCTCCGCGACCGCCTGCGGCGGGAGCGGCAGCTGCCCGTGGACGAAGCGCTCGGCATCGCGCGCGAGGTGGCCGATGCGCTGGCCCATGCGCACGAGCGCGAAATCATTCACCGCGATATCAAGCCGGAGAACATCCTGCTGGAGGGCGGCCACGCGTTGGTGGCCGACTTCGGCATCGCGCGCGCGGTGGGCAGCGCGGCGACCACGCAGCTGACGGCAACCGGGCTCGCCATCGGCACACCAGCCTACATGTCCCCCGAGCAGGCCTTGGGCGACGCGGCGGTCGACGCGCGGAGCGACGTCTACGCGCTCGGCTGCGTGCTCTACGAGATGCTGGCGGGCGAACCGCCGTACACCGGACCTACCGCGCAGGCGATCATGGCACGCCAGCTTACGGAGCCGGTCCGGTCTCTGCGCACCGTCCGGGAAACGGTGCCGGATCAGGTTGAGGGGGCAGTCATGCGGGCGCTGGCACGCGTGCCGGCCGACCGATTCCGCTCGGCGACGGCGTTCCGCGACGCGCTCCTAGGCGGCCAGGGGCCCCCCGATCGCCCCGCTCGGGCAGAGGCGAAGGCGGGTCGGCGGATCACGCGACGGCGGACCCTGCTTGCCACAGCCGCCGTCGCGGCCGTGACACTGGCGGGCGTCGCGATCGCGCTGCCGCGGGGCGCGCGACTCCGCGGTGGGGCTCCGCCAGTCGCCTCCGCCGCGGTGCCCGGCGTCGCCGTCCTGCCGTTCCGAACCACGGGCGCCGATCCCGAGCTTTGGCACGAGGGGATCGTAGACCTGCTCTCGTACAACCTCGACGGGATCGGGCAGCTGCGTAAGATCGATCCGGTGACCGTCCTCACGGGGTGGCGGCGGATGGGAGGGAGCGCCTCCAACGCGCTGACTGCGAACGACGCGCGGGAGGTCGGCCGCCGCCTGGGCAGCCGCTATGTCGTTACCGGGCGAGCAGTGCAGATCGGAGCAGACGTGCAGCTCATCGCCGAGGTGCAGGACGTCGAGAGCGGCGAGATGCGAGGCGCCGTACGGGTGACACGGCCGGCCGACAGCGCGTCGTCGCTGGTGGACGGGCTGACGATGGAGCTCGTGCGGAGCAACCTCCTGCCAACCGATGGAGCGTACCCGCCGCCCAGCCTGAGCCGTGCGACGACGACGTCGCTCCCCGCGCTCAAGGAGTATCTGGCCGGCGAGCGAGACTACCGAACCGCGCAGTGGAGTGACGCGGTTCGGCATTATCGCATTGCCATCGAGGCGGACTCGAATTTCGCCTCTGCGTGGTTTCGCCTGAGCAGCACATGCGGCTGGGGGCAGTGCTCGCAGGAGCTCGCGGAAGCCTACTACACGCGAGCCCTGAAACTCGCGGACCAGCTTCCGGACCGCGATGCGAAGCTGATCCGGGCGATGTCGACGAACAACGTCGAGGCGCTGGAGGCGTTGACCGCCACGTACCCGGACGATGTCGAAGCGTGGGCCAATCTGGGGGATGCCTATTTCCATCACGGCGGCGTCAGCCTGCGTCCGACTGACGTGTACCGGGGCGCGTTCACGCGGGCGGTGCGGCTCTATCCCTACTACGCCGAGCCCTACGAGCACCTGATTGAGGACGCGTTTCTGCGCCTCGACAGCCTAGACGCCCAACATCTCATCGATGGCTACCTCGGCCTCGGCGGCAACCACGCCTGCAGTTACCAGGTGAGCCATGACCTGGTCTGGGGGACCGCTGCAGTGCGCGAACGGGCCATGGCCGTGCTCGACACCGTGGCGCTGATCGACTGTGTGCAGGCACCCCTGGCCGCGCCGCCGCATGCCCTCGATCGCATGGCGCAGATCTACGCCCACACGGCGGACACCGCCGGCCAGGTCAATCGAACGGTTGCGATCTGGCGCCTGCTCCAGGTTCGCGTCCCGAACGGCCAGATCACAGCGGCCCGACAGGCGCTGGCCCGGCTGGCCGCCGGACCCGCGACCGACAAGAGTCTTCCGCGATGGCAGATCCAGCTGCACCTCTCGGGGTTCCCCGATTCGGCCACGGCTCGGCGTGCCGCGCGAGTGCTCGCCGCCCAAGGAGCGCCGACGGACTACTTCTGGCTTGGGGCGCTCGCCATCAGCGAGGGTCGCTGGACCGATGTCGAGGCGGTGCGGCGAGCTCTCGGGCGGCAGACCCAGAGCGTCGAGGTCGACCCTTCACCACCGGGGGCCAACGCCCGCGCATACGCGGCGGCTCTGGGAGCCTACGCGGGGCTCGTCAGAGGCGATCGCAGCCGGCTGGCGGAATTCGAATCGGCGCTGGCCCGGCTTCCGGTGCTCGGCTGGGACATTGAACAGCCGCACCAGTATCTCCGCTACCGGGTCGGCAAGTTGCTGTTCGATGCCGGGCAGACGCGCGACGCTGAGCGGTACTTCCGGAGCTTCAACCCGTACGAGTTCTTCTCCACCACCCAGGCCGAGCTGTACCTCGGCCGGCTCACTGAAGCCGGTGGGCGTCCGGAGAAGGCGGCGGCCCATTACGGCAGGTTCGTGCGCTGGTGGCGGTACGCCGACGAGCCGCTCCGCCCGCAGTGGGAGGAGGCTCGCCAGGCGGTGAGCCGGCTCGCCGAGAAGTAGGGGGTCGGCGGTGGGGTGCGTGTGGCTGCGGCCCGGCCCGACGCTGCAGCTGCAATAGTTGACATCCGGAGTTTACTCTGCTACTACTCACTGACCCAGATTGACAATCCCGGCGCGCACGGCGCGCGATGGACTACCTGCGAGGCACAGACCAAAGCGGGTGCGCGATGCGTACTATCGCGGTCGTCAACCAAAAGGGCGGGTGCGGGAAAACGATCACGTCGATCAACCTGTCGGCCTTTCTCGCGCTGGCAGGACGACGAGTGTTGCTCGTGGACATGGATCCGCAGGGGCACTCCACCCTGGGCCTCTCGCCCGGCGGGCCCTCAGCCGCCCGAACGATGTACGATGTCCTCCTGGGGGGCACCGGCAGACCTCAGACTACCATCACCGACATCACCCGCTCCGTGGGCGAGAACTTCGATCTGGCGCCCACCGATATCCGCCTGAGCGCAATTCCCGAGACTCTCGCCGGGGTCGCCGGCCGGGAGAACATCCTGACCCGGGAATTTGCCGAGCTCACCGATCGCTACGACTACGTCATCGTCGATTGCCCACCGAGCGTAGGTCTGCTCACATTCAATGCCCTCAAGGCCTGCACCGAAGCGCTCATCCCGATGGATCCGAGCTTCTTCTCGCTGCACGGCATCGGGAAGCTGTTCGAGACGTTCGAGATGCTTGAGCGAGAGACCGGGCACCGGATCTCGGCTCGAGTGCTCGTCACCATGTATTCGGGCCGCACCACGTTCGTGAAGGCTGTCGTCGAGGAGGTGCACCGTCACCTCGCCGGCGAGCACTACGCCACGCTCATTCGCCAGAGCGTCAAGCTCGCGGAGGCCGCCAGCCACGGTCTGCCGGTCACCCAGTATGCGAAGCACTCGGTGGGGTTCGAGGATTATCAGGCGCTGGCCAACGAGGTTCTGCGCGAGGAAGCCGCCACGGCTGCCACCGAGGATACCGGCATTGCGGCGGCGCCGACCGTGACAAGCGACGGCGTCCTGTTCACCATCGAGGCGCCTGAGGCGACGCAGGTCCAGCTCGCGGGCGATTTCAACGACTGGACGCCGGAGGGGAGCGGGATGGAGGCAGTGAGCGGGGTTTGGGCGAAGACGCTGAAGCTGGCGCCAGGGCGCTACCGGTACCGGTACGTGGTCGACGGACAATGGCGTTGCGATCCACACAATGCGGCCTTCGAGCCGAGCCCGTTCGGCGGCCGCGACTCTCTGCTCGTAGTGGACGAGCCGGGAGTGCCTGAGTTGCTGGTGCCTCAGGCCGAAGGCAATGGATCAGCGTGAGTCTGGCGGCTCGAGGGCGCCGGACGTCGGGCGATCCGACCGGCCACTCGGCCGTGGGCTGGAGGATGTCTCCCACGTATTTCTGTCACACAAGGCTGATGAGGAGGGCAGCGAGCCCGTCAATGACCGGCGGTTGGAGCGGCCGTTGCCTCGCGAAAAGACCGCACCGAGCGCCCTCCTGCTTCGGCCGGCCGCGTGCATCACCCGGGAGCAGGTCGCCGCGGCCCTGAAAGAATTCGACGGCGCACTCGAGCCGGGGCTCCGCGGACTCGACGCCGGGATTCCCTGCGCACCGGACGACGAGATCGATCTCCTCGCGATCGATCGGGCAAGCCAGATCACGATTGTCGACTTCGACACGACCTCGAGCGAGGAGCTGCTGATTCGAGGGCTCGGTCACTTCGATTGGGTCCTGCGAAACGTGCCCAACCTTCGGCGCATGTTTCGAGGGCAGGCCATCAACTTCTCCCTGGAGCCCAGGCTCGTCCTACTCGCCCCGCAGTTTTCATCCAGGG
>JBOHSC010000447.1:0-8840 GCA_050733115.1 Gemmatimonadales bacterium | reverse complement strand
GCCGCTGCCGTCGTCGTCGGCGCCGTTGTAGATCGAATCCATCCTGGGCGGGCGGATTTTCCGCAGGCTGTCCAGGATCGCCCTGATCTGCCGATGCTGCTCCGCCGTTGGCTTGCCGGCCGTGCTATTGGCGCCTTCGGGTCGCATCACCCGGTTGAACGCGCGAATCGAGTCGTGGTCTTCGGGAACCGGTGCGATGCCGATGTGATCGTTGTGGGCGCCGATGGCCACGATCTCGTTCCGGAGCCGCGGATCGGCACCGAGCAGGATCCCCACCACGTTCCTGGCCGGGAAAGGTGGCGGGGTGTCGGAGAACCTCACCTTGCCGTGCACGATCTTCCCGGGATCGCCGGCCTTCGCCTCACCGGTGCTCTCGCTCAGCAGGGTAGTGGCGAAGCGGGATGTCACGTACATGAAGGTGGGGATCGGCTGCGAATCGGCGGCGGCGAGCCTGGCGCTGCCCTCGCGCAGTTCCGCCTGTTCGGCGGCGTCGATGTTGTCGAGGGTGGCTACCGCGATCCCTGCCGCCGTGGGGAACCGCGATGTAGTGACGGCGCGGTTGACGGTACCCTGCGCCTGGCCGTTGGCACCCGGCGCCACCGCGACGACGACCAGCTTGCCGGCCGCCTGATCGGGTGTGATCACCGCCTGGGTGCTGTCGCCCACCACGCCGCCGAAAATCACCTGCGCCCCGTCCACCGGGCGCGCGCCCTGGCCCTGGTCGCGCACCAGGAAGTCGCTCTCGGGAGAGTAGGCGATCCCATCCACGACGATCGAGCTCTCCCCGGGCAGCTCCCGGATGACCAGCGGCACCGTCTGGAACCAGCCCCCGTCTTCGCCCGCCGGCCTGAGCCCGATCCGGGCCGCCTCGGCGGCGATGTAGTTCGTGCCCTTCAAGTTGCCCTCGGTTCCCGACCGCCGACCCTGCATCGAATCGTCGGCCAGGATGTAGAGCCGGATCTCGAGGTCGGCGGCGCTGATTGCCGCCGTGGTCGAGCCCGGGGCGGGTGGGCCACCAGCCGGGGGAGGGTTGTGGCCGCCGCAGGCAAGGAGGCACAGGGAAAAGGCGCCGGCCAGGCCGGCCATGAAAGGCTCACGTGACACGAGTCGCTCCAGGGATTCGGTGAAAGCAGGGGGGATCGTCCTCTCCTACGCCGGGCTCAACGCCGGGGTTTCCGGCCGGCAGCCTCTTTACGGCGGGCGATTCGCGTCGCACCTTAGTCTCCTCCCGCCCGCAGCCGTTTCCCCGTTCAAGGAGAGCGCGATGGGTCTGGTCGACCGCGTGAAGAACATCCTGCTGAAACCCCGCCAGGAGTGGGAAGTGATCGATGCCGAGCCCGCCACGGTCGGCAGTCTATACACTGGGTACATAATGCCGCTGGCGGCCATCCCCGCTATCTGCCAGGCCATTGGGTTCTCGGTATTCGGGATGCGGCTGCCGTTCGTGGGAACATGGCGCACGCCCATCGGCTCTTCGATTACGAGAGCGGTGGTGACCTACGTGCTCACGCTGGTCGGCGTGTACGTTCTCGCCCTCATCATCGACAACCTCGCACCCACCTTCGGCGGCACCCGTAGCCAGATCCAGGCGCTCAAGGTTGCGGCGTACTCGTACACTGCGGCTTGGGTGGTAGGCATCTTCTACCTCCTTCCTGCTTTGAGCTTTCTGGGGCTCCTCGGCATCTACAGTCTGTACCTGCTCTATCTCGGTCTCCCGGTGCTGATGAAGTCACCCAAGGAGAAGGCCTTCGGCTACACCGCGGTGGTCCTCATCGTGGGCATCGTCCTCGGTGTGATCGTGGCGATGATTGCCGGGCGGTTTGTGGCCGGTCCGGCGATGGGTGGGTTCACGCCCTAAGCGCTACGAGGCCGCCGCAGTGACGATTCTGTATGGGGCGACGCTCTTCCTGAGCGCCGCCCTTCTTTTCACGGTGCAGCTCATTTTCAGCAAGATGGTCCTGCCGCTGCTGGGCGGAAGCCCGGCGGTATGGACCACCTGCATGCTGTTCTTCCAGGTCGTGCTGCTGCTCGGCTATGCCTACGCCCATGGCACGTCCGCCACTCTGACATTCCGGCGTCAGGCTCCCCTGCACATCGCACTGCTGGCGATCTCCCTGCTCTTCCTGCCGGTCGCGCTCGCACCTGGATGGACGCCGCCCGACGGGACCATGCCGGTCGTCTGGCTGCTCGGCCTGCTGGCCGCGTCATTGGGAATACCGTTCTTTCTCCTTTCGTCGACGGCCCCGTTGCTCCAGCGCTGGTTTACCGGTACCGACCAGCCCGGGGCCGACAATCCCTATTTTCTCTACGCGGCCAGCAATGCGGGCAGCCTCCTCGCCCTCCTCTCGTACCCCATGCTCGTCGAGCCGTCGCTGACGCTGAAGCAGCAGCGCGGCATCTGGACCTGGGGATACTGGAGCCTTTGCGTGGCGATAGCGCTGTGCGCGGCCGCCGCGTGGAGAAACTCAGGCGGGGTGGGCCCGGAAAAGCTGCCGACGTCGTCGGCTCGATGGAGCGACAGGCTCTGGTGGGCCGCCCTGTCTTTCGTCCCTTCCAGTCTCCTCCTCGGCGTGACGAGTTACATCAGCACCGATATCGCGGCGATACCGTTCATCTGGGCGATCCCGCTGTTCCTGTATCTCCTCACCTTCATTCTCGTCTTTGCAAGACGGCCCCCGCTGCCTCACGCGCTGATGGTGCGGCTGCAGCCGTGGCTCGTCTTGCCGATCTTCATCGGCTGGTATTGGGGAATCGCGGCCGCGCCGGGAGGACTGCTCCTGCTGAACCTGGTCACTTTCTTCGTGACCGCGATGGTTTGCCATGGGGAGCTGGCGCGTCGGCGGCCACCGGCGGCCGGCCTCACCCAGTTCTACCTCTGGATGTCCCTGGGCGGCGCATTCGGTGGCGTGGTGAACGGGCTCCTGGCTCCGATCCTGTTCCGCGGCGTCGCCGAGTATCCCCTGGCACTTCTGGCCGGTTGCGCGATGGCGCCGGCGGCGGTCGCGGCGTCCGCCCGCCCGAGCCGCGCGGTGGGAGTCGGTGTGGCACTGCTCGCCGGAGCGGTGCTGGCGGCCGCCACATGGCTGATCGGCAATCCCCACGATGAGACGGGAGCACTGACCGCCGCGGCCATCGTTCCGGTCTCGATCGCCTCCGCGGTGGCAGTGGCGAACAGCCTCGTGCTCCGAGGCCGGCCCGAGCTGTTCGCTCTGAGCCTGGCCGCAGTGCTGCTGGCCGGCCGGTTTGCGCCTTCCGACCGGACTCCGCTGCTGCATGCGGAGCGGGACTTCTTCGGGGTACACCGCATCAAGGCCGAGCGGGGCGGCCGGTACCACACCCTGTATCACGGCACCACGCTGCACGGTGCCCAGGAAATGAGCGCGGAGGGCGCCTGTGAGCCCCTCACCTATTACACCCGTCAGGGGCCGCTCGGGCGGGCCCTCGCCGAGCTGCCGGCGCGGGCGGGGCGGCGGGTGGGTGTCGTAGGGCTCGGCGCCGGCTCGATGGCGGCCTACGCGCACCCCGGCGACCAGTGGACCTTCTTCGAGATCGACCCCGCGGTCGAGCGAATGGCGCGCGAGCCGCGATATTTCAGGTACCTGACCGAATGCCTGGACAGCGCGCGGGTGGTCCGGGGCGATGGCCGGCTCACGCTCTCTCGGGTACCCGATCGGAGCTTCGATCTGGTGGTGCTCGACGCGTTCAGCAGCGACGCCATTCCGGTTCACCTCCTCACCCGTGAGGCGCTCGCCGTCTACCACGCAAAGCTGGCGGATGGCGGCGCCATTCTCTTCCACCTGAGCAACCGGCATCTCCGCCTTGCGCCGGTGCTGGCCGAGCTGGTCCGGGATGCGGGCTTGACGGTACGCTTTTCGGGCACAACGCCAAGCGTCGAGGTGCCGGCGGAGTTCCGGGCCGCCTCACTCTGGGCGGTGGTGGTGCGGAAGGAAGATGAGCTCGGCGGCCTGGCGCGCGACTCGACGTGGCGCCGACTTCCGGCCGATCCGGCCGGTCGGGTCTGGACCGACGATTTCAGCAACGTCTGGGGGGCGCTGGCATGGTGAGGGTGCCATCACTCCCGCGAGGTGGACATCGCACGTAATTTGCTCATTGCCTCAGCGGGCGATCCCCCACTCAGTCGTCATACCCCCCTGTCGGCCAAGCCAAGTGCTTGCCGGCTTTAGCGTTCCGGAGGCCGTCGGGTGAAGCAGCTCCGGTTGTCGGTCGTGATTGCCGCTTACAACGAGGAGCAGACCCTCGCCACGGTTGTGGAGCGGGTGCGACGGGTGCCGCTCGACGTCCAGATCGTCGTCGTAAATGACGGCTCGAGAGACGGAACCGCCGCCATCCTCGACCGGCTCCGCCAGGAGGGATCGGTGGACGTGGCGGTGCACCATCCCGCCAACCGCGGCAAGGGGGCCGCCCTCCGCACGGGCATCGCTCACGCCACGGGCGACGTGATAGTGGTACAGGACGCCGACCTGGAATACGATCCGGCGGAGCTTCCCCGGCTCATGGAACCGATCGCGTTCGGCAAGGCCGACGCCGTGTTCGGCTCCCGCTTCCTCGGCGGCGACCACCGGGTGCTGTACTTCTGGCATTCCGTCGGCAACAAGTTCCTCACCCTCATGTCCAACATGTTCACCAATCTGAACCTCACGGACATGGAGACGTGTTACAAGATGGTTCGGGCGCCGCTTCTCAAGTCGCTCGTCTTCACCAGCGACCGGTTCGGCTTCGAGCCCGAGATCACCGCGCGGCTCTCGCAGGCACGGGCGCGGATCTGGGAGGTCTCGATCTCCTACTCCGGACGTACCTACGCCGAGGGAAAGAAGATCGGGTGGCGGGACGGTGTAGCCGCTATCGGGCATATCGTCCGATTCAATCTCTATCCCCCGCCGCCGCAGCCGATGGCGGCAGCTACCGCCGAGAACCGGCCCTCTGAGCTAGTGCGCGAGTCGGGACGGTAGCCTCCATGAGCACCGTAACATCTCCTCAGCCGGCGGAGTTGCCACCGCCGGGCCCCGAACCCGCGGAAGTCCACGACGACGAGCCCCCGCCCCCGGGAATCGTAAGCCTCGACCTCCGGTCGCTGGCGCTCTTCCGCATCGTCTTCGGTGCGGTAATCCTCCTGGATCTCCTCTTTCGCCTTCCCGAGATCGATGACTTCTACGCCGACGGAGGCGTGCTCCCCCGCAGCTACCTGATCTCCCTGTCGCGGGGTCTTGGAGGATTCAGTCTCCATTACATCAGCGGCCAGCCGGTAGTCCAGCTCGCGATCTTCCTGGGAATAATCGCCGCCATATGCTGCTTTATCGTCGGGTATCGCACCCGCCGGAGCACTGTGGTGGCCTGGTTGCTGATCCTTTCGATGCAGGGCCGCAATCCGTTCGTGCTGCACGGTGGCGACGACATGATCCGCATCCTCCTCTTCTGGAGCATCTTCGCCCCACTCAATGGCCGCTGGTCGCTGGACGCGGCGCTCAATCGCGACAACGCCCCGTTGCCGGTGCAGAATGCCTCATGGGGCACTCAGGCGCTGATGTTCCAGCTCTGCTTTGTCTATTGGTTTACCGCGGCCTGGAAGTGGCACCCGGTGTGGACCACGGAGGGCTCGGCGCTCTACTACGCGTTGAATATCGACCAGTTCGCCAGGCCGTTCGGCAAGTGGTTGCTCCAATTTCCCGACCTGCTCCGTTTCATGACTCGCGCCACGATCTCACTGGAGTTCTTCGGTCCGTTCCTCCTCTTCATACCTGTCTATACCAGATGGTTCCGGATTCTCGCGATGCTGAGCTTCATCGGCTTGCACATGGGAATCTTCCTGACGATGCAGATTGGCCTCTTTCCATGGATTTGCATGGCCGCGTGGCTCATGTTCCTCCCCTCCATGGTATGGGATAGAGCCGAGGTGGTGGCTGGAGGCCTATTGAAATCGCTCCGCCGGTACGCCGAGTCTTTCCGCGCAAGGACAGCCGAAGCGCTCGGGCGGTTCGTCGCCAGGTTCGGGAAGCCGCCGGCGCCGCGGGAGGAATTGGGCCTGGTGGGCGGGGTGTTCGTGGTGGCGTACTCCCTCATGATCTTCGTCGCCAACTTCATGACGCTGCCCACGGTGAACGCGAGGGTCCCGGTGCCCATTGCGCTGGCCGAGATGCTGGTCGGACTCCATCAGCGGTGGGCGATGTTCGCGCCGTATCCCATGACCAAGGACGGATGGTTTCAGATCGTCGGGACCCGGGATGATGGGCGGAAGATCGACATCTGGAATGGAGGTGAGCCCACCGACGCGAAACCGCAGAGCGTCGCCGACGCGTATCGCGACGTGAGGTGGAACAAGTACCTCAGCCTGATTGCGTTCGATCAAGGCGCGAGATTCCGGCCCTACTTCGGCGCCTACCTGTGCCGATCCTGGAACGCGAGTCACCAGGACGTCAGCCGGGTGAGGCACGTAGCGATCAACTATCTGGTCGAGACGACCCCCCCGCCAGGAAAGCCCTTTCCCCCCCTGGAGAAGGAAGCGTTGTGGCAGCAGAGCTGTCCGGACGAGGCCCATTCATGAGCGAACGATGGAGGAAGGTGGTGAGCGTCGATCTGCGCTCGCTGGCGTTCTTCCGGATTGTGCTGGGCTCCTACCTCCTGGCAGATCTGGTGGCACGTCTCGATGTCGTCAGCGACTTCTACACCGACGACGGCTTCCTCCCTCGTGATGGGAGAATCCTGCTCGCGAAGGCCCCCTGGCTTCTGAGTCTCCACATGAGCAGCGGAAACATGCTGATCGTGGCGATCTACTTCCTCCTGGCGATAGTCTTTGCGCTGGGGATGATTGCGGGACATCGGACCCGACTCTGCACCATAGGCTCCTGGATACTCTTCACCTCGATGCATGCGCGGAACCCCTTCGTTGACGGGCTGGCGGATGAAGTCTGCATCGCGCTGCTGTTCTGGGCCATGTTCGTTCCGCTCGGCGCCCGCTGGTCTCTCGATTCGGCACAAGACTCCCGGAATGCCCGCGTCCCGAACCCATGTTCATCGTGGGGCATTGAGGCACTCATGCTGCAGGTGTGCCTGATCTACTGGTTTGCACTGGCGCTCGAATGGGAGGCGCTCGTTCCCTCCGGCGCTCCTGCCGCGGTGGCGCTATTCCTGGCAGTCGGGCCGGTATTGGTCTTCTCCCCCATCGGCACCGACGCCGTGCGCCTGGCGGTTGTCGCGGCATTTCTGGGTTTTCATCTGACGGCCGGCCATCTCCTGCACGATCGGCGGCTTTCGCTGGTGTGCGCCGCGGCCTGGACGATCTTCCTGCCGGGAATCGTCTGGGATTACCTGGAGGAGCGCTTTGCGAAGCGCGCTCCTGTTCGCGAGGGCACACAGCGTTTGCGTCACGCGCTCAAGGCCGCCAAAGCCCGGTTCGCCTGGATGCCAAGGCTCATTTCGGGCGAGGCGCCCAATATGCCGATGGGCCCCACGGCGAGCACGCTGGTTGTGGCGGCCATGCTGGTCACGCTCGCCGGCAACGTCTCCAACACTCGCTCAGGGAGGTTCGAGCTTCCCGCCGGGATGCAGGCGGTGGCCACCATGGCTCAACTCGGGCAGCCCTGGTCGCCCTGGGCTTCTGGTACCCCGGCCGAGAACGGTTGGTACGTGATCGAAGGAGTGCTTCTGAACGGCAGGCGAGCGGATGTCTGGAGCGGAGAGGCGATCAACTACGCGAAGCCTGCGGATATGGCTGGAGTGTACCACAACGACCGATTCCACCGGTATCTGATCAGACTATCGACGCCGGAAATGGCCGGATACCGGCCGTACTATGCCGACTATCTGTGCCACAAGTGGAACGCGCGGTACACCGGGAAGGCCCGGCTCGAGCAGATATATATGAGCTACATGCACGAGCCGGCTCCAATGCGGGGCGAGCCGCGGGCAGGAATTGTCAAGGAGCTACTGCTGCACCAGGTCTGTCCGAAATAGCGGCGAGCTCATTTTCATTCCTTGGACGGGGGGGCGCAGGAAAAGAGTCGGTGTTCGGCCGAATCGGGCTTGAAGCTACTCGAGCTCGAACCGTCGAGCCTCTGAAAGATCACCGCCGTGCTGTCGCAGTACCAGATACTCCAGGCCGGCTCTCTCACCAGCTCATGCGCCAGCGAGTTCTGCCCCGGTACCATCACCAGCGACACATCCCACTTCTTGAGCAGGTCGCGCCAACCCGGAGTAACCGTGGCGATTTGCGTGTGCGTTTTCGTGAGCTCCTCGCCGTAGAAGTCGGTTTGCCCATCGATGAACACTTTCTGCTCCGGCCAGGCAAGCAGGAGGTACCCCCCCCAGATAAAATCGTTGTAGATCCTGCCGGTGAGCCCCGCCTGCCGCGCCTTTTCGGTGGCCGTCACGGGAAAGACCTTGGGATCGAACGTTCCGGGAACGAGTCCAAAGCGCGACAAGGGGCTCACGCCGAGCGTGAGGAGAAGGAGCACGAGCGCCACCCCGAGCGCCCACGGACCGTCGCGCCGGCCGGCGCTGTCTCGGGTGAAGACGGCGCGGATGCCACCGAAGTCGCGAAGGGTGCGCCACTCCTCGTTGATATGGAGCGCCATTACCGGCAGCGCCGTGAGGCCGAGAAAAGGAATGTTGCGCTGATAGATGAGCGCCATGGCGATCGTGAGCAGGATGAGAAATAGCCGGGGATACGACGGCCGCCGCCGCGAAACGGTGAGCGCCGTGACCATCAGTAGCAGCACCAGCAGCACCACCTTGCCGGTGAGCCCGTGGAAGTCGGGGCTCAAGTACTCGTTGGTGTGATCGATGACGTACTGGTTCCTGAACCAGCCCAGCACGTGGAGCGGCAG
>JBOHSC010000446.1:0-2543 GCA_050733115.1 Gemmatimonadales bacterium | reverse complement strand
GGGTACCGCCGGGCACGACCCGCTCGTGACCTGGGTGTCTCAGGAGGGCCACGCGGCCATCCGGCAATCGGACGGGACAATTCGCCTCACCGACTCGGCGAGTCCCGACCCCGGCCGGCTCGACGATGCTCGGGAAATCTTCCTCCCCCTCCGCGTGCGCGACCGCACCGTCGGGGTTCTCGAGCTGGGCCACCTGCACCCGATCGTCCTGTCGGCGGCACAGTGGAGCTTCCTCACCGCTCTCACCTATTACGCGGCGCTCGGGGTGGAGCGCACCCGTCTCTCCGCCGAGGCGGACCGCGCCGAGGTGTTGCGCGAGGCCGATCGCCTCAAGGACGCGCTCATCGCTTCGGTGTCGTACGATCTGCGCACGCCGCTCACCACCATCAAGGCGCTGGCGCATGACATGGCGCCGCTCGACGACCGCGCCATCATCATCGAAGAAGAAGCCGACCGCCTCAACCGGCTCGTCGCCGATCTGCTCGATCTTTCCCGGCTGCAGGGTGGGGCACTGCCGCTTGCGATTGCGCTCAATCCGGTGGACGACCTCGTCGGCGCACTCGTTCAACGGGTCTCCGGCGTCATCTCGGGGCGGGAGCTCCGGGTCGAGCTCGAGCAGGGCGGCACGCTCATCGTCGGCCGATTCGACTTCGTTCACTCGCTCCGGATCCTCGTCAACCTCGTCGAGAACGCCCACAAGTATTCGCCATCCGGCAAGCCGATCGACCTCACGGTGAGTCGCCACGGCGATCGGCTCGAGCTCTCGGTGTCCGACCGCGGTGCGGGAGTCCCCGATGCCGAGCGCGATCGGATCTTCGAGCCGTTCTACCGGCCTGCCGGAACCCCTCCTGACGTGGGCGGCACCGGGCTCGGGCTCGCCATCGCCCGCCGGCTCGCCCAGGCCCAGGGCGGCACGCTCACGTACGCTGCACGCCCGGGCGGCGGCAGCGTCTTCCTCCTCACCCTTCCCGCGGCCGACCTCCCCACCGCCGACTTATCCAGATCCACGAACTGACTTTAACGAAATCTTAGCGCCCCTGGCCGCAGCCTTTGTGCGGTCTTCACGGGGCGGGCCTTAGTCTCTGTGGCGTCGCCGCGAACTCCGCGGCATGCCAGGAGGACGCAATGCTGGACGTGGTGTACGTGCTGGGAACGATCGCCTTCTTCGCCGCGATGATCGCCTACGGGCGCGCCTGCGCCGAACTCGGCAGGGATCACGAGGACGGGAAGGAACCATCATGAACCTCGAGACCTGGATCGCCGGGCTCCTGGCCATCGGGATCCTCTGCTACCTGATGTACACCCTCATACGACCGGAGAAGTTCTGATATGACACTCTCCGGCTGGCTGCAGATCGCGCTCTACGCGATCGTCCTCCTCCTCATCACCAAACCGGTGGGGATCTACCTGTATCGCGTCTTCGACGGCTCGATGAAGTGGCTCGCGCCGCTCGAGCGCGCGACGTACCGCCTCTGCGGCGTCGACCCCGATGAGGACCAGCACTGGACCCGCTACCTCGCGGCGATGCTGATCTTCAGCGCCGTGTCGATGCTGCTCACCTACATCGTGCTGCGGGTGCAGCACCTGCTGCCGCTCAATCCGCAAGGCTTCGCGGCGGTGCCGGACCGGCAGGCGTTCGAGACGTCGGCCTCCTTCACCACGAACACGAATTGGCAATCGTACTCGGGCGAGTCGACGATGTCGTACTTCTCGCAGATGAATCAGCTCGGGTTCCACAGCTTCATGTCGGCCGCGACCGGCATCGCGCTGGCCATCGCTCTGGCCCGCGGTATCGCCCGGCGAACCGGCGGCAAGCTCGGCAACTTCTGGGTAGACCTCATCCGTTGCACGTACTACGTCCTCCTCCCGCTCTGCTTCGTGCTGGCGCTCTTCTTCGTCCAGCAGGGAGTGATCCAGAACTTCAAGCCGTATCTCGACGTGACCACCCTCGAGGGCGCAAAGCAGACGATCGCGATGGGCCCGGTGGCGAGCCAGGAGGCGATCAAGCAGCTCGGCACCAACGGCGGCGGGTTCTTCAACGCGAACTCCGCGCATCCGTTCGAGAACCCGACGCCGTGGACCAACTTCTGGCAGATGCTCGCGATCTTCTTCATCCCCGCGGGGCTGGTGTACAGCTTCGGGATGATGGTGAACAACCGTCGCCACGCCTGGGCCATCTGGGCCGCGATGTTCATCCTCTTCTTCGCGGGAACCTCGGTCGCCTACTGGGCGGAGGCCCGGGGCAACCCGATCCACGCCGGGCGCGGGGTGGACGTAGTGGCCTCGGCGACTCAGCCGGGCGGCAACATGGAAGGGAAGGAGACGAGGTTCGGGATCGCGAATTCCGCCCTGTATGCCACCGTCACCACCGACGCCTCGTGCGGGTGTGTGAACGCCATGCACGACTCGTTCACCCCGATCGGCGGCATGGTGCCGATGGTGAACATGAAGCTCGGTGAGGTGGTGTATGGAGGGGTCGGGGCCGGTCTCTACGGCATGCTCATGATCGTGGTGCTCACCGTGTTCATCGCCGGCCTCATGGT
>JBOHSC010000445.1:0-7956 GCA_050733115.1 Gemmatimonadales bacterium | reverse complement strand
CACCCACGGTACCGCACCTACGGCGCGGCGCTGATCGGCGCGGGGGCGGGAATCATCTATCTCAGCGTATGGGCCGCGGCGCGGCTCTATGGCGTGGTGCCGTCGGCGCCGGGAATCGTCGGCCTGGCGCTCGTATCGGTGGCGCTGGCGATGATCGCCTACGGAATCAACGTTGAAGCGCTGGGCACTGCCGCCGCGCTCGGCGCCTTTTTCGCTCCGGTCCTCCTCGGTGAGAGCAGGGCCAACAGCAATCTCCTCCTCCTCTATCTCGCGAGCATGGCGATCGGCCTCGGCCTCGTTGCCGCGCGGCGCCGCTGGCGGCTCACCATGCTGGTCGTCGCGGCAAGCTATTTCGGTGTGGGGGCGGTGGGTGCCGCCGAGCGGGCGATTGCGTGGGCGGTCCTCGTCTACGGTGTGGCCGGGGGGACGGCGGGGCTGTACCTGGGGCTTCGCGAACGGTGGTGGGAAACGCGGCTGCTCACCTTCTCCGGCGGGTGGTGGATGCTGGCCGCGGCCAACGACCGGATCGCGACGCACTGGGTCACACTCGTGGCCGCGGTCGCTCTGGCGGCGCCGGTCTGGTGGAATGCGCTCCGATCGCCGCGGGTGCTCCCGATCGGTCTGCGTTCTTTCGAGCCAGCCGGCGCGGACGGCACTGTCGAGGGAGGCGGGTGGTCGGCCGGCGAAGCCCTCTACTTCTTCGTCACGCCCTTGCTGCTTGCGTGGGCGGTTCGTGCCGCCGCGCCCGACCGATTCGACGCCACGCCGGGACTCGTGGCGCTCGTCGTTGCGATTCCCTATCTCCTTGCCGGCTACTTGAGGCCGCTGCCGCCGTTCGCGGCGGTGGGAGCCGCCGCGGCTGGGGTGGCTGTCTCGCAGCACTGGGATGGCCCGGTGCAGGTGTATGTCCTCCTCGGGCTGGCCGTCGCCTGGGCCACGCTCGATCATCGGCTCAACCGGGCCGACGGCCGGTGGTATGGGATCCTCACTCTCGCCGCCGCGCTGCAGTACCTCTTCGATGAGGCGGCGGGGGGACGCGACGCGAGCGATGTCGCCTTCACCGGGCACTGGGCACTCGGTCTCTGGCTGGCGATCGCGGTGGCCGCCGCGTTCGCCGCCGGCCTGTGGCGCACGACGGTGGAGGGGAGGGAGGAAACGCGCATCGTGCGGGCGGGTCTCTGGATGGTGACGGGCGCGATGGCCCTCTTCGGCGTTACGGGCGAGATCCGCCGCTACTTCGAGCTTCGGAGCGTCACGGCGGAATCGGCGAGCCTGGCGTCGGGGCTTGCGGTGAGCGCCTGGTGGCTGGTGTTCGCCGCCACGCTCGTGGTGGCAGGATTCAGGCTCTCGCTCAAGCCGGCGCGCCTGGGGGGGCTGGCGGTGGCGGGAATGGCGGTGCTCAAGGTGGTGTTCTTCGATCTTTCGTCGCTCGATGCGCTTTATCGCGTGGGGTCGGTGTTTATCCTGGCCCTCGTGGCGCTCTCGCTGGCCTATCTGTACTACCGCTCCGACCGGAGCGCACGCTCGCTCTGACCGTTGCCTGGAGACTCCATTCATGTTTCGGAGGCGCCTCCCGGGATTGTGAGCCCCGCTCGACCGGCGTTATATCTCGGCAGCCGATCCGCCGCCACCAACTCCTCAGGAGCTCATGTGACCACGTCGATGCTGCCGGTCTCTCCCGCGGCGTTCGCCCGGGCGAAGTGGGAGGATGTTGCGCCCTACTTCGATGAGCTGGCCGCTCGGCCTCTCGATGAGAGCACCGTCGAGAGCTGGCTCCAGGCCTGGTCCACGCTCGAGGAGCTCGTCACCGAGGCCGCGGCACAGGCGATGATCGCCTACACCATTGATACTTCGGACTCCGCCAAGGAAGCCGACCACCTTCGCTTCTCGACCGAGATCCTGCCGAAGATGGAAGAGCGAAGCGTCGAGCTGGCGCAGCGGCTCGTGGCGCTGGGCTACTCCACTCCGCTGCTGGCCACCACGCTCAGGCGCTTCCGCACCGCGATCGAGATCTTCCGCGAGGAGAACGTTCCGATCTTCTCGGAGCTTGAGGAGCTGATCGTCCGGTACCAGCGCATCACCGGCTCGATGACCGCTGAGTGGGAAGGCGAGGAGCGCCCGCTGCCGCAGCTCCAGCCGTTCCTCAAGAGCCCCGACCGTGCCGTTCGCGAACGGGCATATCGCGCCGCCACGCAGCCCTACATGGAGGAGCACGGGGCGCTCGCCGGGCTCTTCGATCGGATGTACGCGTTGCGACAGAGCGCCGCCCGCAACGCAGGCTTCGCGAATTACCGGGACTACGTCTTCCCCGCCAAGTTCCGGTTCGACTACACCCCCGCCGATTGCGAGCGGTTCCACAAGGCGATCGAGCGAACCGCCACGCCGGCGGTGGCGCGCATGCTTGAGCACCGGCGCGAGCGGCTCGGCATCGACGTGCTGCGCCCCTGGGACCTCGCGGTGGACCCGCACCGGAGCGCGCCGATCAGGCCGTTCCGCGATTCCGACGAGTTCGTGCGGACCGCGGGGAAGGTGTTCGACAGCGTCGACAGGGAGCTGGGCGGCCAGTTCAGGACCATGATGGACGAGCGGCTGCTCGACCTCGACAGCCGGAAGGGAAAGGCGCCGGGCGGGTATTGCGAGACGCTCCATTTCCGGGGACGGCCGTTCATCTTCATGAACGCCGTTGGCCTGGTCGACGACGTCATGACGCTGCTGCACGAGGCGGGTCATGCGTTCCACGCCTTCGCGTCGCATGCGCAGCCGCTCATCTGGCAGCGCCATCCGGGCTCCGAGGCCGCGGAGCTGGCCTCGATGTCGATGGAGCTGCTCGCCGCGCCCCACCTGGCCCGGCCGGTCGGGTTCTTCTCGGAGCGCGATCACCTGCGGGCGTGGCTGGAGCACCTCGAAGACATCCTCCTCAGCCTGGCACACATCGCATCGGTCGATGCCTTCCAGAACTGGATCTATACCAGCGAGGAGGGCGCTGATGCCGCGGCCCGCGACCAGGCGTGGCTTCGGATCCGGTCCCGCTTCGAGCGCGGCGTGGACTGGTCGGGGCTCGAGCGGGAGCGCATCGCGCGCTGGTACCGTCAGCTTCACATCTTCCTCTATCCCTTCTACTACATCGAGTACGGGATTGCCCAGATCGGCGCGCTTCAGGTGTGGCGCAACAGCCTGCGCGATCCGGCGAAGGCGGTCGCCCACTACCGCGAGGCGCTGGCCCTCGGCGCGGTGCGCGGGCTGCCCGAGATGTACCGCGCGGCCGGCGCCACCCTCAGCTTCGACGCCGGGCTCATCGGCGAGTTGGTCGATCTGGTGGAGGAGCACATCGGGAGGATTCGAGAGCAGGTCGGCGGGTAGGGGGTCCGCAGTTGCTTCCCGGCCCCGGGGGCGCAAGATTCCACGCCGACCAACCCCGGGCCGTCGGACCGGGATCAGAGATGACGCCTTGGGGGAGCCTGGATGGCGAAAGAAGAAGGAATCGAGATGGAAGGGGTGGTGACCGAGGTCCTGCCCGACCGGAACTACCGAGTGATGCTGGAGAACGGCCACGAGATCCTGGCATACGCCGCCGGCAAGATGAGCAAGTTCAAGATCCGGGTACTCGAGGGCGACCGGGTGAGCGTGGTTCTTTCGCCGTATGATCTGACGCGGGGGAGAGTCATCTACAGGCACAAGTGATGTTTGACAGTCCCGAGACGTACACAACAGGGGCCGCTCGAATGAGCGGCCCCTGTTGTTTCTGATCAGACGACGCTACTTGCCCTACTTGACCTTGGTGACGTTTTCGGCGGCAGGCCCCTTTGCACCCTGCACGATGTCGAACTCCACCCGGTCACCCTCGGAGAGGCTGCGGAAGCCTTCCGCCTTGATGGCGGTGTGGTGGACAAAGCAATCCTTGTCCCCATTCTCCGGAGTGATGAAACCAAAACCTTTTGCGTCGTTGAACCACTTCACCGTGCCGAGGGTGCGAGCCATCTTCTACTCCATGTTGATTTGACTGCGTCGGCGCCCGGAGATTCCGGACAGCCGAGTTTTTATGAGCGCAGGCCAGTCCCGCGTCATAAAAAATGTAAGACCCGCTGGGACACTCACCCGGGTCTTGATAGCCGATTAGCTGGGTGTTTGCTCCTGATGGGGCCAAATCGCGAGGTCTAATCTGCCTACCCATGGCCTTTAGTCAAGGGGGGAGCCGCGGAGCCACCGGGCCGCCGCCCGGGCCCAGTCCGCCACCGGGTCGAGGGGCCCGAGCTCCGTCTCCCGGTCGTCCAGATCGCCCGCGGCCCGGTTGAGCGCCTGCAGGAACTCCGCGGCCGACGGATAGCGCGCCTCGACGTCGGCGCTCAGCGCGCGGTCGAGCACTCGCTCCAGCGCATCGCTCACATCGTCGCGAATTCCCTGTGCCGTGGGGAGCTGGTTGGTAGTCTGCTTCGCCAGAATCTGCTCGGTGGTGAGCCCCGTGAACGGGGGGGTGCCGAGCAGGGCAAAATACGCCACCGCCGCGAGGCTGTACAAATCCGACCGCTGATCCACCCGCTCGCCGAGCAACTGCTCGGGGCTCGCGAACTGGGGCGTCCCGCTCTGGCTCGTGGCGCCCCCGAATTTCCCGCGTAGCGCCAGCGCCAGTCCGAAGTCCGTGATCTGCAGGCTCCCATCCGGATCGATCAGCATGTTCTCCGGCTTGATGTCGCGGTGCACCAGCCCCGAGCCGTGTGCATGGGCCAGCGCGGAGAGCGCCTCACGGAGCAGCCTGAGGGTCTTGTCGAGCGGCAGTGGTCCGTCGCGCTCGACGAGCTGGGCCAGGCTGGGCCCGTCGATCAGCTCCATCGTATACCACAACAGTCCCGATCGTCCGGCGATGTCGAAGATGTTCACGATGTTCGGGTGACTCAGCTGCGCCGCCAGCTGCGCCTCCCGGCGGAATCGCTCGACCACCTCCGGATCCTGTGTGAGTGATGGATGGAGCACTTTGAGCGCCACTTCGCGCTCCAGATGCAGGTCCCGCACGCGATAGACCCGTCCGAAGCCCCCCGATCCGAGCAGAGCCAGGAGCTCGTAGTCGTCGCCGAGGGCCCGGCGCAGTCGCTTTTCCCATCGCGCGCGGTCTTCGGCCTGGGTCATCGGCCCCTGGCTCACCGACACGCCGCGCGTCTCGAACGTGCCGACATCCGATGCGAGATCCTCGAGCATCTCGCCGGCGGTGAGATAGCGATCCTCGGCCGCCATCTGGAGCGACCGGAGAATCATGCGCTCGATGACACGCGGGCAATTCGGCCGGATCTCGGTGGGCCGCCGCATGGCGCGCGTATCGGGAGGAGGCTCCTGCCCGGTCACGGCGAAGTAGAGCAGGGCCCCCGCGGTGTAGACGTCGCAGGCCGGGTCGCCGGCCGCGCCGTCGCGAATTTCGGGAGCCATGAAGTTGGTGCTGGTGGGCCGCTCTCCCGGCGGAACCGCCGGCAGGGTATAGCTGCTGAACCGGAGATCGGTCACGGTGCCCCGGCCGCTCGAAACGACCAGCACCGTCGCCGGCACGATCCGCCTCACGATGATGCCCTGGAGGTGGGCGTGCTCGAGCGCACCGAGGAGATCGCGGGTGAGTGCGATGACGCTCGGAATCATCCGGGGGCTCCGCGCCACCGCGTCGGCGAGGCCCTCGCCGTCGATCCAGTTCCCGATGCGGTAGGCGACGTCACCCACGATGCCGGTGTCGTAGACGTGGCGGATGCCGGGATGGTCGAGCTGTCCGAGCGCCTCGCCTTCGCGCAGGAACCAGGCCCGGGTGGGCTCGTCGATGTAGAAATTGGCCCGGAGGCTCACGCGCCGCTGGAGACTTTCGTCAAACGCCTCGAAGAGCACCCGGGCGTTGGAAGCCGCCACCAGGCGCTCGAGGCGGTAGCGGTGACCCAGCGCCTCGCCGATTCGCTCGAAGGCGAGGAACGGCTCGGGGCCTGTCACCGGAGAATCCCGCGCCGCCGCTCGACGTGCGCGTCGCGGCCGCACACCTCGGCGTCGCACCAGCGCCGGCTGCCCGCCGGAGAATCGTCGGCGAAGAACAGGGTACAGTTCTCCCCCCCACAGCGACGCACCCGCATGAGCTGGTCGGCGAGTGTGCCCGCCGCCGAGCGGGCGATCACCTCGAGCGCGCTCGAGGCCCGGGCCGGGGCAAACCGGAGCCGCCATCGACCGCTCACGCGGGTGAGCTGCTGGCTGCCGCTCCGATGGGCCAGGATCTCGTTGATGGCGGCGATCGGACCCCCGGGCGGAGGACGCTCTGCGTGCAGCGCCTCGGCCAGCGCGGTGAGCTGGTCGCGGAGCCGGCGGATATCGGGAAATTCGGCGGAGTCCTCCCCGGCATCGAGCTTCCGGGTGAGCGTCCAGCGCCGCCAGGCGGCAAAATCGGGGAGAAGGTCGGGGGGTGGAGCGATGCGCCCGCGCGCGGTGTTGACGAAGTCGAGCCAGACAGCGTCGCCCAGCAGGGTGAACTGATCGTCGGCCATGGAAGTACTAACTGTCCGCCACCTCGACGGCGTTTCTGCCCGCGCGCTTTGCCTTGTAGAGCGCCGTGTCCGCCGCCGCGAGGATGCTGCTCACCGTGGTGCCGTGTCGGGGTGATTCGGCGATTCCCATGCTGAGGGTACACGGCCCGAACTCGGGGCTGCCCTTTTCCATGTCTCTGAGGCTGGCCTGCACCCGCGCGACGAATACCTGCGCTTCGGCCGGCTTGGTCATCGGAAGAATCACGAGGAACTCGTCTCCCCCCAGCCGTCCGACCACATCGAGCGCCCGGCATTGCGTCTTGAGGATCCTCGCGACGAGTACCAGGAGACGGTCGCCGGCGGCATGACCCATCGTGTCGTTCACCGTCTTGAAGCGGTCGAGGTCGAGGAGCAGCACACTGGTGTGAAGCTGGTGGCGGAGGCTGCGCGAAATTTCCGCGCCCAGCCGTTCCTCCAGCGCGCGCCGGTTGTAGAGACCGGTGAGCTCGTCGGTGGTGGCGGCACTGTGAAGCTGCTCGACCAGCTCGGAGTTCTTGAGCGCTATGGCCGCGGCGAACGAGAGCGTGCCCGCCAGCTCGAGCTCGGCGCGCCCGTAGAGCTTGTCGCTGATGCGCGACCCGAGTACCAGCACCGCCATGCGCTCCGAGCCGGCATCGAGCGGCACAACCAGCTCGGCGCCGGGCCCGATCAGCGACGCCACGGCCACGTCATCGGCTCCGGTGGAGGCGCTGCCGGCGGGTAGCGCCTTGTCGAAGGCCGTGCGATCGATCGGGGCGGGGCGGAGCCGGTCGTTGAGGGAGCGGAACACCTTGGGCATGTAGCTCTCCCCCTCGGGCCGGTAGAGACAGGCCCACCACGCGAAGAACACTTCGGCCATGAAGTCGAGGATGAGCTGCTCGGTTTCGTCGGTCGAGTGTACGGAGGAGAGGAGCCGCGCGACCTGCCTGAGAGCCCGGAGCTGAAACACGGCGTCGTCGAGCGTGGCCTGTCGCTCCAGCAGGATGCTCCTGAGCTCGAGCACCACGCTGAGTCCGAGGGCCAGCGGCATTGCGACAGCCCGCATTTCGCCGGCAACGGCCTGGGCGGCGTGGATGATGACTTCCGTTTCGCCGCTGCCCAGGCGCGCAACTTCCTGGGCCTCCTCGAATCCCTTGGCCGGCCCAACCCGTGGCAGCGCCTCGGTCGGTGAGACGAGGGAGAACCAGATGTACTCGCTCTGAAACCGGCGAACCAGCGCCACCCGGCAGCGCTCGAACAACTCCCCTTCCGTACGGGAGAGCCGGCAAGCAGCGGCGAACGCACTGGGAAGGGTGAGAAGAGCGCTGGGGGGCGTTAAAGCCATGGCAAATAATACCAATTCCCGAGGTTTGAAGGGAGCGGGCGGCGTCGGGTGATATCGACGGCCAACCCGCCGATACTGAAGTCCGGCGGTGCGAACGAATGTAACACATTGTAACGC
>JBOHSC010000444.1:0-7063 GCA_050733115.1 Gemmatimonadales bacterium | reverse complement strand
TCCAGCTCGGCACCTTCGGGTTCAAGGATCAGCCGGTCTACACGGAGGACGAGCCCGACGGCACCGGAGCCACCTACTCCGTCAGCGAGACCTTCCTCGGCCTCACATTGGCTCAGCAGTTCTCCGACCGTTTCTCCGCTGGTATCACCGCCAAATACGTCAATGACAAGCTCGGAACGGTTACCGGCAACGCGTTCGCGGTGGACTTCGGCACCAACTTCCACGCCTCGCTCAACAACCACCCGGTCAAGTTCTCCTTCGTCCTGGCCAACCTCGGGTCGAACCTGAGCTACACCGGCACCGGCCTCGAGGGTAACGTGAACCGGGATCCGATCCCGGGCGAAGATCCGGTTCCGACGCTCCCCCAGCAGGCCAACCTGCTGACGAAGGACTTCCCGCTCCCGACGACGTTCCGGGTCGGGCTGGCCTACGACGTGATTACCGGCGACAACAATCGCCTGACCGTGCTGGGCGACTTCAGCCAGCCGAACAACAACACTCCAGGGTTCGCCTTCGGCAGCGAGTGGAACTCCGCTCGCATCGGCGGGTCGGACTTCGGCTTCGCCCTCCGCGGCAGCTACAGCTACACCGGCGCCAACAACGTCGACCCGGTGAGCAGCTCGACGGCGCTGAACGACGAAGAAAAACTCCAGGGCCTCGCCTTCGGCGGTGGCCTCCAGTACGGCGGGCAGACCGGCTTCGGGCTCAGCCTCGACTACGCCTACAAGTACCTCGGTATCCTAGGTCCGACCAACTTCTTCAGCTTTACGCTGGGGTGGTAGTTGGGCGTTTCCGTGGGCCGCTCTCGGGCGGCCCCACAGTATTGGTGTAGCTGATACATGGTTGCAATTCGGCTGACGGCCCTCGCGGCCATCACGGCGCTGGGCCCCGGTTGGCAAGGAGTGACTCAGCCAGACGCGTCTCTCCTGCTCCGCACCGTCCGGTCGTATCGGGCTGAGCAGGGCCGCACCGAGGTCAATGCCTTCGTCCAGGTGCCCTACGTCGTCCTGGAGCCGACCTCCGACGGGTCCGATGCCACGCTGAGCTACCGGGTGGCGGTCAAGGTGACCGACTCAACCGGTCTCACGCTCCTTCAGCAATCATGGCAGAATCACGCCCCGGCGGCGGTCCGGCGGCCCGAGGCGTTCGCGGTAGAGATGGTGCGGTTTTCGTTGGCCCCGGGCAAGTACCGCCTCGAGGTGGGAGTGGAGGACTCGGTATCGGGTCGCAGGGTCGGATCCACGGCCGATCTCGAGGGGTTCAACACCGCGCCGGCGGCGTCCGATCTCCTGCTCTCGCCCCAGATCCGTCAGGTCACCGCCGACGATACGGTGCCGCGGCCGGCAGAGCTTCGCTGGGGACGGATGCTGGTGACGGCCGCCGCGCAACTCGAGCTCACGCCGCTCCGGCCCACCGCCTTTTATCTCCTCGAGGCGTACGCGCCCAAGGAGGAGGTGGGCACCCTGAGCCTCAAGGTGGCCGACTCGGCGGGCAAGGCGCTCATGACCACGGCGGCGAGCAAGGTGACGGTGCCGGCCAGCGGCGGGGTGTTGAAGGGTCAGCTCGATTTGAGTGGGCTGCCGCCCGGCCGCTATACCATGACCGCCTTGCTCAACATGGGATCGAAGGCGGTCGAGCGCTCGGCAGTGTTCTCGATGGCCGCGCTCGACGAGACGCTGGAAAAGGACGTGGCAAAGCGCGAAGCGGCGCTGGTCACCGACGAAGGGTACTTCGATTCGATGAACGAGGAGCAGCTCAGGGTAGCCAAGGAGCCGTTGATCCTCATCGCCGGATCGGGAGAGCTCTCGAAGTACACGAAAGACCTGAGTCTTCGGGCCAAGCGGCGGTTCCTCACGGAGTTTTGGCAGCGCCGTGATCAGACGCCGGACACGCCGGCCAACGAGACCCGCCAGCTTTTCTATGATGCCGTCGGGTATGCGGACAAGGAGTACGGCGAGAAGGGTCGGGCCTATGTGCCCGGATGGAAGACCGACCGGGGGCGCATTTACGTCAAGAACGGCGCGCCCGAGGAAACGCTGGAGCGGCGGTCGGAAGGGCGGACGGTGCCGTACGAAGTGTGGCGCTACCGCCGCGGAAAGGACCGGTACTACATCTTCGCCGACCGGTCGAGCGGTCTGGGCGTATTCCAGCTCATCTACTCGAACGACCTGAAAGAAAACAGTCTTCCCAACTGGCAGGAGATCCTCCGCAAGGAGGACGCCGTGGTGGACATCGAACGTTTCCTGGGGCTCGATCTCGGACGCCCCCAATCGCTGGAGCGGTAGCGGATTACGCGACGCTGTTTTCCTTGCCCTTTGAACGAGGTGCGAAGTATGAATCGCTTGACATCTGGTATGGTTCCATTGTGCGCCCTCCTGCTGGTGGTCGGCTGCAACGGCGATCCAACCGATCCCTTGCGAAATGGCGTCGACAAGCTTGTCGCGTCTCCGTCCCAGATGTTCATCGAGCTCGGGGAACGCAAGGTGGTCCAGGTCGGTGCGGTGGACGCCCAGGGTAACCCTCTCGAGTTCGACTACCTGGTTACCGCGACCGGTTCGGGCATTACGGTGGCCCGGGATTCGACCTACCTCCCGGTCTATGTGAACGACACCCTGCTGGCCGTACCGCCCGAGGCTCCTGTCTTCCAGTTCAATGTGGTGGCCACGGGGTACGGCAACACCTCGTTCACCGTTTCGGCCGGCGGCAAGGATGTGGTCATCCCGGTGCAGGTGGTTCCGCAGAACCAGCTCGGCGCCGCCTTCAGCAGCACTACGCCGGCGCTGGGTGATACCATCACCCTTACGCTCGATCAGGGCGCCGTCTTCTCGGATACCAGCACGTTCACCCTCGCCGGCGGAACGGTTGCTCCCAAGATCGTCGAGCGCGACGTGAATGGCACGTTCATCCGTTTCCTGGCGCCGCCCAATGTGAACTCGGGCATGACGATCACCGGCGTCACCTCGACGGCCGATCCGACGCTCATCTTCACGCCGACGACCAGCGAGCTTCTCCAGACGCCGTTCATCGACAGCGTCGACGTCGTGTTCTCGAATGCGACGCCGACTGTCGGGCAGACCGTCACCGCCACGCTGCCGAATCTCATCAAATTCGTTCCCGGTACGGCGCTGACCTTCCCCGACCAGCTCGCGCCCGCGGCAAACGTCACCGTCGCGGCGGACAGCCTCTCACTTACCTTCGAGGCACCGCCCAACGCCACGGGCACGGCGCGGGTCGACTCCCTGGTGTTCCCGGGTGATTTCGTCCTCGAGCTGCCGACCAAGACTGCGATCACGGCCCAGAATATCGGCACCACCGTAGCGGCGACGTTCAGCACCCAGACACCGGCGATCAATCAGAGCGTCACCTTGACGGCCCCGGCTGGCTTCAGCTTCGACCCAGCCGCGACACTGGACTTTGCGGGCACCGCGCCTCTCATCACCAGTCAAAACGCCGGTGCGATCACGTTCACCCCCGGTCCAGGTATCACTGCGCCTGCAGGCATCGCAGGCGTGATTCTCAATTCCGCGCCGCAGTTCAACTTGACTATGGCGACCACGGATACGCTCACAGTCAGTGCCACTGTTCCCGCGATCGGTGGAACTTCCACGACTGGAACCGCACCGCTCATTACGATTCCCGGGGCGGGCGCCACCAACATATTCTACGATGCGTCCACATACACGGGCGCGGACATCACCGGCGACGGCGGCGTTGGCGCTCAGTACTACAAGTTCGTGCTGGCGGCCCCGGCAACACTGACGATCGCAGTCGCCTCAAACAACGCGGGCCCTGATCTTGACGGAGTGCTTTGCACCGATGTGGGCTGCTCTGCTCCTCAGTTCTTCGCGGCCAGCGGGGCGCACGACGAGAGTGGCTCGGTTACTCTCGGGGCGGGTACCTACTACCTTGCCGCCGTGAATTTCGACGGCGGTGCCTCGGCCTGGACGAGCATCACCATCACGCACTAGCAGATCCGAGGCTTGGCAATACAGAAAGGCCCCCGTCGAAAGACGGGGGCCTTCCTCTTTTTGAGACTCACGTCGCCGGCCCCCACCCCCCTCACCTCTCCTCGATCAGCTCCGCTGCCCTGTCGTCATCCCGGAACTGCCGCTGATACAGCCGCGCATACAGCCCGCCCAGGACGAGAAGCTCCGAGTGGGTTCCTTCCTCCACGATCCGGCCGTGGTCCATCACGATCAGCCGGTCCGCCCGCTGCACCGTGCTCAGCCGGTGGGCGATGATGAGCGTCGTCCGGCCCACCAGCAGCTTGCCGAGCGCGTCCTCGATGAGCCGCTCGCTCTCGTTGTCGAGATTGCTGGTCGCCTCGTCGAGGATGAGCACTGCCGGATTCTTGAGGATGGCCCGGGCGATGGCCACCCGCTGGCGCTGCCCCCCCGACAGCTTCACCCCGCGCTCGCCGACCAGGGTATCGTATAGCTGCGGCAGCCGCTCGATGAACTCGTGGGCATGGGCCGCACGCGCCGCCGCCTCCACGTCCGCATCCGATGCGCCCGGCCTTGCATACGCGATGTTCTCTCTGATCGACCCGCTGAAGAGCGCCGGCTCCTGCGGCACGATGCCGATGCTGCCGCGCAGATCGGCCAGCCGGAACGACCGGATGTCCATGCCGTCGAGCAGGATGCGGCCCCGGCTGGGATCCCAGAAGCGGGGGAGAAGTGAAACCAGCGTGGTCTTTCCCGCGCCCGACGGCCCCACCAGCGCCACGACCTCGCCCGGATTGACCGAGAGGGTGACGCCCTGGAGGGTCCACGGGAGCGCGGGATCGGGAAGATATCGGAAATGGAGGTCCTCAAACGCCACGGCGCCCTTCACCGGCGCCGTGAGCACGAGCGGCGACGGCGGGTCGGCGATCGCGGGCGACATCTCCAGGATCTCGAAGACCCTCTCCGCCGCGCCCACCGCCTCCTGATAGCTGCTGAACGCGGTGGCCAGTGCGCCGATCGACGCCGCGATCGTGACCGTATACAGGAGAAAGGAGACCAGCGCCCCCGCCGTGAGCTTCCCGGCCAGCACCAGCAGGCCGCCCTGCCAGAGCACGAAGACGACACCCGCGAAGGTCGAGAAGGTGAGCATTCCGAAAAAGAGGCCCCGCACCTGGGCCCGCTGGAGCGCCGTCTGGACGCTGGCCACGATCCTCTCTCCGTAGCGCGCGCGCTCAGCCGGCTCCTGCACGAAGCTCTGGACCGTGCGGATCTGCGAGAACGCCTCCTCCGCCACCGCGGTGGCTTCGGCGATGCGGTCCTGCACTCCAGTGGTCATCTTGCGGAGCCGACGGCCGAAGACGAGCGCCGTGCCGACGACGACTGGTGCTACCGCCAGCGCTGTGAGGGTGAGCCTCGGCTGGAGCAGGGTCAGGAGGACCACGCCGCCCACCAGCGCCAGCACCTGCCGGGAGAACTCGGAGATCTGATGGCTCAGGACAGTCTGCAGGAGACCGATGTCCACCGTGAGCCGGCTGGTGAGCTCACCGGTCCTGCGGTCGGCAAAGAAGCCGGGCGGCATTTCGAGAAGGCGGGAGAAGACTTCGCGGCGGAGCCCGGCCACCGCCCGCTCGCCGACGGCGCTGAGCCAGTACGCCTGCCCGTAGTTGAGTACCGCCTGGACGCTGAAGAGCACCACGAGGCCGAGCGCGATCCGGTCGAGCAGCATCCGGTCGTGCCTGACGAAGGCGGCGTCGAGGAGATACTTGACCGCCATCGGGAAGGCGAGGCTGAGCGCCGCGGCCAGCAGCAGCGCGACCGTGGCCAGCACCAGCTCGCCTCGATACGGCCGCACCCGCGGCCAGAGCCGCATGAGGCGTCCGGGCGGAGGCAGCCGGCGTTTTACGATCGGAACGTCAGCGGCCATCTTCCGGCCGGTCGAGGATGAGGACCTCGACCGGCGGTGGGCGGTGGCCGAACGGCAGGGCCCGGTCTACTCCCATGGCCACGAAGAGGAGGGCGAGGTACAAGAGGGAGTAACGATACATTTGCCACGCCACTGGAGTGATGCTCTTTTCCCGGAGAAGCCGCACGCAATACCAGAGCAGTCGGGCGCCGAGCAGGGCGGCGGCCACACCGTAGAAAACACCCAGCGCGCCGAAGAGGGTCGGCATGATGGTGAGCGGCAGCAGCACCAGGGTGTAAACCAGCATCTCGTACTTGGTCCGCGCCTCCCCCCGCACCACCGGCATCATCGGCACGCCGGCCCTGGCATAGTCCGCCTGCTTGATCAGCGCCAGCGCCCAGAAGTGCGGCGGTGTCCAATAGAAGATGATGGCAAAGAGGTACACGGCCGCGAGGTCGAGCCGGCCGGTCATCGCGGCCCAGCCCACCAGCGGAGGAAAAGCACCAGCCGCGCCGCCGATCACGATGTTCTGCGGGCTCGAGCGCTTGAGCCATATGGTGTAGATGAACACGTAGAACAGCAACCCGCTGAGCGCCAGCCACGCGCTGAGTGGATTGACCAGGAACCAGAACACCGCAAAGGCCATGGCCCCGAGGCCGATGCCGAACGCGAGGCCCGCCGCCGGAGATATCCGGCCTGTCGGAATGGGCCTGAGGCGGGTCCGGCTCATTGTCGAGTCGATGTCTCGGTCGAACCACATGTTGATCGTGTTGGCACCGCCGGCCATCATGTATCCGCCGAGCGTTACCCAGAAGAGTTGCGAGATCGTCGGCAGTCCGGCGGGCGTGATGAACATCGGGGCGAGCGTCGTCACCAGGAGAAGCGAGATGATCCGCGGCTTGGTGAGAGTGATCAGGTCGGAGCCGAACGAAGGAACCCCTTCTCCCTTGACCCGTATTCCATCCGGCGTGCGTGCCGAGTGGAATACCAGCACCACCAGCCCGGCCCATACCAGCGACCCCACGAGGAGATGCAGCGCGCGAAGCCCTGGCGGGAGGAGATGCGTGATCATCGCCGCCGCCACTGCGATCTGTGCCACTGTGGCCGCGAGCACGAGGGCCGCCGAGCGGCGGAGTCTGGCCCCCTCCTCCCCGGCGGCCCCTCGTGCCCGGGCATAGACCACCGCCGCGAGCCCGAGAAAGGCAAAGGCGAGCAC
>JBOHSC010000443.1:0-5163 GCA_050733115.1 Gemmatimonadales bacterium | reverse complement strand
GTGCAGCAAGCGCGACCTGCCCGATCTCGTCGAGCAGTGTCTGCGTCGCGCCGCGCTCTGGGACGAGGTGTCCGATCGCCTCGACGCTCCCGCGACCGGCCTGTCCGGCGGCCAGCAGCAGCGGCTCTGCATCGCACGGGCGCTGGGTAACCGCCCCACCGTCCTCCTGATGGACGAGCCCTGCTCGGCGCTCGACCCGATCGCCACCCAAAAGGTCGAGGAGCTGATCGTCGATCTGAAGAAGCACTATACCATCGTGATCGTGACGCACAACATGCAGCAGGCGGCGCGCGTCTCCGACTTCACCGGATTCTTCGATCGCGGCGAGCTCCTCGAGTTCGACGAGACCGAGCGTATCTTCACCACGCCCGCTCACGAGCGCACGGAAGCCTATATTACGGGGAGATTCGGATGAGCCTCGACGTCCATCGTCATTTCCACGACGAGCTGAGCCACGTCAAGGTGCGCCTGCTCACGATGTCGGGTGAGGCAGAGGCGGCGCTGGGCCTGGCGGTGGAAGCATTGCTGGAGCGCGACGGAGAAAAGGCCGGTCGCGTCATCACGGGCGACCGGGTGATCGACAGCATGGAAGTGGAAATCGAGGAGCAGTGCATCAACCTCCTCGCACTCCAGCAGCCGATGGCCCGCGACCTCCGGATGCTCACCTCGGCGCTCAAGATCGCCAACGATCTCGAGCGGGTGGGCGATCATGCGGTCAACATCGCCCAATCGGCGGAGCGGCTCATCCAGGCGCGGCCCATCACGCCCGAGCCCGAAATCGTCGAGATGGCCCGCCTGGCACGTGACATGCTGTCCGATGCGCTCGAGGCGTTCATCCGGGGCGACGCCACGGCCGGCCGCGACGTCTGCCTGCGCGACGACAAGGTGGATGCCCTGCACCGCTCGGTCTTCCGCATTCTGCTGACGCACATGATGGAAGATCCGCACATGATCGGGGCCGGCATGGAGCTCTTTCTCGTCAGCCGCAATCTCGAGCGCGTTGCCGATCTGGCCACGAACATCGGAGAAGACGTGGTCTTTCTCGTCGAAGGCAAGTCGATCAAGCACCACGCCGAAGACCGGGGCGAGGCCCGGGCTTCCGGCACATTCCCGGCATCGTCGGGGACGTGAGCGCCCGCCCGGCGGCACGAGCGGCCGCGTCCTCATCCACCGCGTCCACCCAGGGCGCTCGTGAGCGCATCGCCGCCATCGACGTCGGGTCCAACTCCGTCCGCCTCCTCGTCGCAGAGTACGACCCTGCCTCCGGCCTTTCCATCATAGACGAGCTGAAAGATCAGCCTCGCCTCGCGGCGGGGCTGGCCGCCACCGGCTCGCTCAGCGAAGAGGCGATCGAGCGCGCCATGCAAACGCTGGCCCGCATGCGCGAGGTCTGCCAGCGTCGCGGCGTCCGCCGGATCGCGGCGGTGGCCACCGCCGCCGTGCGCGAGGCCGACAATGGAAAACTTTTCGTCCGGCGAGTCAGGAAAGAGCTCGACATTCCCCTCCGGATCATCGACCCCGACACCGAGGCGGCGCTCTCCTACCGCTCGGTGGCGCACCACTTCCGGCTCGCGGGGGAGCGCACTCTCGTCGCCGACATCGGCGGCGGCAGCCTCGAGCTGATCGGCGCGGTGGACGGGCTCGTCGAGCTGTCCCAGTCCCTCCCGCTCGGCGCAGTGCGCCTCACCGAGCTGCATCTTCCGGGTGATCGCTCCGCCCGGAAGGAAGTGGAGACTCTTCGCGAGTTCGTCCGCAAACAGCTCAAGCGCGGAATTTCCGGGCGGGAGTGGGCCGCGGCGACCATCATCGGCAGCGGGGGGACCTTCACCAGCCTCGGCCGGATGGTACAGGCCCGCCGCGGCCTCCCCACCGGCGACTCGGTTCACGGCCTCTCCGTCACCGCCGCGGAGGTCGAGCGGCTCGTCGAATGGCTCGCCACCCTCACCCTGGAAGAGCGGCGCCAGACACCGGGGCTCAATCCGGAGCGCGCCGACATCATCCTCGCCGGCCTGGCGGTCACCGCGGAGCTGCTCGACCGGGTGCGCGCCCGAAGCATCACGGTGAGCGCCTTCGGATTGCGGGAGGGGTTGCTGCTGGAGATGGCCGGCGCGAAGGAGACGAGTGCTCCCGACCCGTTGCGACTGTTCCGTGAATTCGCGGAGCGCTGCCAGTCCGACCGCCGGCACGTCGAGCAGGTCCGGAACCTTGCGCTCCAGCTCTACGACCAGCTCGGCGAGGAGCTCGGCTCCGGGCCGGACGAACGGCTGCTGCTCGAGGCGGCGGGGCTGCTGCACGACGTCGGCCAGCTCGTCAGCTACCGCAAGCATCACAAGCACAGCTTCGAGCTGCTCACCCATGCGGAGCGGATCGGGCTTCCCGCACGGGAGCGCGGCCTGGTGGCCCTGATCAGCCGGTACCACCGGCGCACCGGCCCGCGCCGGAAGCACGCCGAATTCGCGGCGCTCCCGCCCGAAGATCAGGCGATCGTTCGCCGGCTGAGCGGCCTGCTCCGCGTGGCCGACGGCCTCGACCGGGGGCACACCGCTGCGGTCGAGAATGCCATCGCCGAGCTGTCGTCCGATGCGCTCACCATCCGGATCACCCCGCGGGTCGCCCGAGCCGATCTGGGCCTCGAATGCTGGGGCGCATCGCGCAAGGCCGACGTGCTGGCAAAGCTGCTGAAGCGCGACGTGGTGATCGGTGCGGACAACCTCTGAGGCTCGCCCCCGAAGGTCATGCGAGCGACGTTGGGGCCTACTCCGACCCAGGCCGCGGCGACTCCTCGACTCGGGGTCTGATCTGTCCGTCGCGCGCCAGGATGCGCGCGCACGTGTTCCAGCGCAGGATCGGCTCGTCGTTTCCGGCGGGGCGCCGGGACTCCGCCTTCTCGTACCAGTCCATCGCCTCCCGGAACCAGTGGTAGGCCAGCTCGCCCGACCCCATCGCCCCGCGGCGGAGGTGTGCCTTGGCGCAGCGCTCGCACACGATCCCGGCGTAGTACATCCGCTTGTACTCGTCGACCAGCCGGGGCAGCAGCTCCTGGGCCCGCCGGGCACCTTCGGCCGGCCCCTCAGCGAGTTGATCGGTAATCGCGAGCAGCAGCGTGACCAGCGCCTCCTGGTTCTCCGGGTCAACCTGGAGCACATCGAGGCAGATGCTCTCGGCCGATGAGGGGTCGTTGATGACCCGGTACCGCTCCGCCTTCTGAAGTGCCGCCGGAATGCCGGCACTCGAGATCCGCTTGAGCTCGTACCTGCCCGTCACGCGCCCTCCCTTCGGCTGAACACCTTCAGCAGCCTCCCCAACGGGTCGTAGGCCTGGTCCACGACCCGCTCCTTGAGCGGAATGATGGCGTTGTCCGTGATGGTGATGTGCTCGGGGCAGACGCTGGTGCAGCACTTGGTGATGTTGCAGAAGCCGATGCCGTGCGCCTGCCGCAGCGCCTCGACCCGGTCTCCCGTGTCGAGCGGGTGCATCTCCAGCGCGGCGACGTACACCAGGAACCGCGGCCCGATGAACTCGTCGTGCAGGTGATGCTCGCGCAGGACGTGACAGACGTCCTGGCAGAGGAAGCACTCGATGCACTTCCGGAATTCCTGTACCCGGTCCACGTCCGACTGCGCCATCCGCCACGTCCCGTCGGGGGCGTCCGGGGCGCGAGGCTTGAACGGCGTGATCTGCCTCTTGACCCGGAAGTTCCAGGAGACGTCCGTCACCAGATCCTTGACCGGGGGGAACGCACGCATGGGCTCCACGGTGACGGGCCGGTCGAGCGGCAGCTCGTTGAGCCTGGTCATGCACATGAGCCGGGGGTTCCCGTTCACCTCGGCGGAGCACGATCCGCACTTGCCGGCCTTGCAGTTCCAGCGAACGGCCAGGTCATTGGCCTGCTCGGCCTGGATCTGGTGAATCGCGTCGAGGACGACCATGCCCGGAGAAACGGCCGTCGCATAGTCGACCAACTGGCCGCCGGCACGGTCGCCGCGCCAGACGCGGAAGGTGACCGTATCCGTCACTTCTGCTCCTCGAGCACCCGCTTCAACTCCGCCGGCATCTCGGGAATCGGCTCCCGTACGAGCTGCATGCGGCCGTCCGCACCCTTCCGGATCACGATGTTGAACTTCTCGCACGCCGGATCCTTGTCCGGGCAGTCTTCACGGAAGTGTCCGCCGCGGCTCTCCTGCCGCTCGATCGCGGCGCGAGTCACGGCTTCGGAGACCGTGAGCAGGTTGTCGAGGTCCAGCGCCGTATGCCAGCCCGGGTTGTACTCCCGGTTGCCGGCCACCGCGACCCGCGCCGCACGCTCCCGGAGCCGTCCGATCCCCTCGAGCGCGCGCTCCATCTCCGGAGCGTTCCGCACGATCCCGACGAGGTCCTGCATCATCACCTGAAGCTCCTGCTGCACCTGGTAAGGCCCCTCGGCAGGGGTCGCGGCGCCGCGCTCGAACGGCTCGAGCGCGCACCGCACCGCGGCGTCGGTCTCCGCCGGGTCGATCGCCGCCGCGCCGGACTCCCGCGCAAACCGGGCCGCGAACTCGCCCGCCCGCCTCCCGAACACGAGCAGGTCCGACAGCGAGTTCCCGCCCAGCCGGTTGGCGCCGTGCAGGCCAGCCGCGCACTCGCCGGCCGCGAAGAGCCCGGGCAGCGTGGACATCTGGCTGTCGCCGTCGACCCGGATGCCGCCCATGATGTAGTGCGTGGTCGGGCCCACCTCCATCGGCGTGGTGGTGATGTCGATGTCGGCGAGCTGCTTGAACTGATGATACATGCTGGGGAGTTTGCGGATGACGTGCTCGTGCGCCTTGGGCAGCCGCTCCTTGATCCACGAGATGTCGAGGAAGACCCCGCCGTGCGGGCTGCCTCTTCCCTCGCGCACCTCCCGCAGGATGCAGCGCGCGACGTGATCGCGGGTCAGCAGCTCGGGCGGCCGGCGGGCACTCTTGTCCCCTTGAGTGTAGCGCCAGCCTTCCTCTTCGTTGTCGGCGGTCTGGTCGCGGTAGTTGGCCGGGATATCGTCGAACATGAACCGGCGACCCTCCTTGGTCCGCAGCACGCCTCCCTCGCCGCGCACGCCTTCGGTGACCATGATGCCGCGGACGCTGGGAGGCCAGACCATGCCGGTGGGATGGAATTGAATAAACTCCATGTCGATCAGCTCGGCCC
>JBOHSC010000442.1:0-15998 GCA_050733115.1 Gemmatimonadales bacterium | reverse complement strand
CACGGCGCGCACGTGGTTGAACGCGAAGTCGGGATCGCGGAGATCGTTGAAGCGGCGGCGACCCTCGACCGAGTCGGCGTCGGCCCAGCGTGAGCCGGGGCGGAAGGCGTTCAGATAGAGATGGAGGGAGAAGGTCTCGAGGGTGTCGGGCGAGCGATTGTGGTAGTGAATCCGTTCCGTGCCGCCCAGTACCCCCGCCGGCTCGTCGAGCCGCGCGGAGATCTCGTAGGCCACTTCCTGCTGCCAGTAGGGAATCTGAGGACCGGGGGTGACAGCCTGCTGGAGAGCGAGGAGGGCCGACAGGATCACGGACGACTCGGTGGTGGAGGTGGCGGGAACCCGGCGACGTCGGCCGGAAACATAGGTGCCCGCGGAGCGATCCGGCACCGTCGCGCGAATCGACGGTAGCGCTCCCACGCCCGGGCCTCCTACCGTACGATTCCGAGTCTCGTTGGTGTCCGAGCATCCAGGAAAGGGCGTCGAGGGCAATGGCCGAGGCACTCACATCGGTTCGCATCCACCTGCTCTGGGGCACCCGCAACCGCAGGCCCTGGCTCGACCCCGAGTGGCGTCCCCGGCTTTTCGGGCATGCGAGCGTCGTCGCCGGCAGGCACGGCGCCAGGCTCCTTTGCGCCGGCGGCATCCGCGACCACGTTCACCTCTATGTTGAGCATCCACCCACCATCTCGCTGGCCGATCTGGTGCGCGCCATCAAAGCGGGCACGTCGCGGTGGATTCACGAGAGTTATCCGCACCGGAGAGAGTTCCGGTGGCAGAAAGGATACGCGGCCTTCAGCGTCACTTCGAGAGACGACGCCGCTGTTCAGGCCTACATCAGAGAGCAGGATGTGCTCCACCGCGAGCCGGCGTTCTACGCGGAGTACGTCGGGCTGCTCGACCGGCACGGGGTGGAATACGATATCAGGAGCGTGATGGATTGACCCGGCTTAACAGCAGAGCATGCCGAGCGTCACTCCCCGGCGCCACTCCTCGATCGCCGTTGGATACCGCTGGAGGCTTCGATGCAACGGACTGCAGTGCGGCTCGCCGCAGCGCTCGTCTCGATTCTTCCGCTGTGCTCCCTCGTAGCGCCCATTGGCGCCCAGACCGAGGCAGCATCCACAATGGCGCACGGGCACATGAGCTTCACCGAATCCCGGCCCGGCACCGCGGCCGACACTGCTCGTGCCCTTGCGGTGGTAAGTGAGCTCAGAAATGCCATCGCGCCTTATCGCACTATCGAGGCGGCCGAGCAGGCGGGGTACCGTGGCAGACGGGATCCGGAGATGGTGAAGGCGGGCAAGCTGCTGCATCTGGGGCGGCGGCCGGGCCGCGTGACAAAGGGGTTCGACTCCCGCAGCCCCCAGGCTCTGCTCTTCCGCCGTAAGGCCGATGGCACCATGGCCCTTGCGGGCGCAATGTTCGTGGCCCCCCTCTCCGCTACCACCGACGATCTCGACGCAATGATTCCCCTCAGCGTGGCCCACTGGCACCGGCACATGAACGTTTGCGTGTCGCCCGATCGGGCCAATCCACGCCGGTTTCCCCGTGCCACAACGGCGGAGGCATGCACGGCCGCGGGGGGGCGCTTTCGCGCCGAATCGCGCTACATGGTTCACGTCATGACCGACGCCGGTAGCGATCTCGCTCGGGCGTTTCCGCAGGGGCAGGATGAGATGGCAGGGATGGAAATGCAGCCGGGACTCACTCGTGAATCTCCGGGGCGGTGAGGTTACCGGGGCGTGAGGAGCGAGAACGCGGCGAGTTAGGTAGACTAGACGCATGGGAACCCGAGCGAAGAACAATCCGCCGCGCAGGCGGGGGCCGAAGCCGGAAACGTCAGTTCTCCCCGGCAAGTGGGAGGAGAATGCCGGCAAGTCGCTGAGGAAGCCACCGCCCAAGGGCGTATGGCCAAAGCCACCGAACAAGAAAGGCCGGGGCGGTCGATAGCCCCGGCTCTTTTTCTGTTTGCGCCGCCACTTTTCTGCTGCCTTTGGGCCACGAAAGCGGCGTTTCCCATTCAGATTCGTCGTTGACAGGCACCAATGGTCGGACCTTCGTCAACCGGGCGATTTTGCGCACGTATCGTGTTCGTCAAGTACATACTCCTGCTAAAAGTCAGGAGTATGTACTTGACGAACATCCTAAAAGGAGGGACAGATGCACATCTACTGGCACAACGGTGGCTTGGTCCTATGGCCGGATAGCAACGAGGAGCGTGATGCGCTCACGCTCCTCTCGAATGGGTGGCACGCTGGATTGCCGGGGGCGCTGCGACCCCTAGCAACGGGCTTGGGTGAGGATGCCTTGCATCTCGGTATCGGTAATCAGCAGCCTGCCAGCACCCCACTGCCCGTTCTTGGTTAGCTCGGTCACAAGGAGTCGGTCGTTCGTGTCGATATGGGTGTTCAGGTCGCGCCAGAGCGCGTCCGCCGTGAGGCCAGTGACGACCACCCACTCCGACAGGAGAACCCGACGGCCACCGTGCGCCGCAAGTCGAGTAAAGAGAGTCTCATACCCTTTACCAGGGGTCAATAGGTCGTAGCTGACTAGCTGTACCATAAGCGCCTCCGGGGAACGACCAGTGGGCTCAGGGGTCTCCTACATTGTCGCCAAGCGCGGCAGAGCGGAAGGGCCGGGGAAATTAGCCCCGGCCCTTCTTCTTTGGCTTCGGCCAGCCCTCTGGCGGTCGCTTCTTCGATAGCACCTTCTTTGCGACCTCCTCCCATGGCCCTGGCGCGGCCAGCGTCTCTGGCTTTGGCCCCCGTTTCCGGGGTGGGTTCCCCTTCGATCTTGCCCCCATCGGTACGGCCCCCTAGACTACTTACGGGTTCGAGGAGTTTTGCGGTCGGCGGGACTTGAACCCGCAATGGGCTGCCACCCAGACCGATCCCAGATCGGCTGCGTCTACCAGTTTCGCCACGACCGCCACCCCGGGGAAGTCCCTGGGGTGTTTTTTTAGGCTGCTCTGATGTCGCGCATACCCTCCAACTCAGCTACGTCCTGCCGGAAATCCAGAACAAGGCAAATCTGCTGGCTCGTTGGATTCCGGTCGTTAAATGAATCCACGTCGTTCTTGAGCTGGTGGCATTCGCCCACAATCTGATTACGACGCTGCGTCACGGAAATCTGCATGAACGTAGGGGCCATATCTCTGATATCACCCCAAAGCGTCAGGGTCTGCCCGTTCTGCTTGACCTTGGCAGAGTGCTTCACCCGAACGCGCCGCCCTTTCGGGTCCGTCATGTACTCCTCACCCATCGCGTTGGCAATCTCGTCGGCGCAAATGCGAAGGGCCATGTCAGGTCGCATCTTCCATCGGCCAGTCTCCAGGGCCCAAGACGCAATCTGAATCTTGGTGGCGGGCCACGGCCCGCCCGAATGGCGGTATTCGCTAACGAGATATTGAATCGACTTCACGCGGTGAGTCATGGCAATCTCCCTAGTCGGTCGAATCCAATGCGGGCAATACGTTCCCGAACCCATCCACTACGCAGGCGGGAATAATGATATGGCGAATCTTCACCAATAGTTCAGCAAAAATTTTCCAATTGTCCAAGCGGCTCCGCAGTTGACCAGCTACAAGGCCGGGATGGACCCCGATGTAGTTGGCGAACGCAGTAATCTTTTGTTCGGAATAGAGAGGCCCGACCCTAGCCATGAAGGTTTCCATTTGCTCGCTAGGGACACAGAAGTCCAGGGCCATTGCGTTTGCTCGGTTCTCTTGGTCCGAGAGGTCGTCGCGCTTTCGATCCAACTCAACGTCTACGATCGTCCCGTCGCGGTTCAAGACATGGGCGATTTCGTGAAGCAGGACGAACCAGAAGTTGTCGATTCTATCAAACCGGAGTGTCATACCAATGACCGGGCCTGAGTCAAGCCAGAGGCAAACACCATCCACCTTCTTAAGCGACGGCTGCGGCTCAACGATCACGAGCCGAACACCCGCCTCTGCGAGAATCCTCGGAATGTGGCGGATTTCCATGGGATCGCTTCGTAGTGGTCGGAGCAGTTCGAGGGCTGCCGCAAGCTTCTCCTCTGAGTATTCGGCGCATGGCAAGCCTTCGGCGATGTGCTTGACCCTGAGAATCCATGCCTCTTGGTCCGCAGAGAGTTCGGCCGCATAATCGGTTTGCTTAGCTGCGTACGCGATTTGCGCCCTCTCACTGAGAGTCTTGATCTCTAGGAAGCGAAGGACTCGTGACTCCAAAGCGTCCACGCTGTCTGAGTCCTGAATCCAGCCACGGGCGAGCATGTTGCGAAGCGGAGTCCGTGCGCGGAGTGCCGCGTGCCGTGCAACGCTTGTCGGGGCGGGCTCGGCATGATGGAGGCGATACAAAGCCTCCATCTTCATCCATAGCGCCGCGTCGATGCCCAGCGCCGCCTCCAGCTCCTTGGCGGTTTCCTCGGTAACACGCTTCTTGGCTTTGATAATCTCGTTTACGGCCTGACGCGGCCGACCCATGATCGCGGCAAGGTCGTCCTGGGTCCACCCACGATCATCCAACTCATCCTGGATGTAGCTCCCAGGAGGGAACACTTCCGCCGGAACGAAACCCATGCGGTCCTCCTGGTGGTTAGTCGCCATAGTGATTCTCGATTCCCACTACTACTACACGCCTTTCTTTCCCTTCCCCGCGAAGCTCCACGATCAGCCGCCACTTCTTGTTGAGTCTTAGGGAATGCTGGTGTTGCCTGTCCCCTTGAAGCTGCTTGAACCGCCGACTCCCGAATTGGTAAATCTGGCGCTCATCATCAACCACCCGGAGGATCTGCATTACCCGGCGAAACTGTCGGACGATTGGGACGGCAAAGCCCCCACTGTAGGTGAGGTCCGCCTCCATTTGGGCGAGCGTCGAATCGGCATGCTCCACCTCCATAGCCCTAAGCTACCCCCTTTCGGAAAATCCGCAAGTCACCCTGTCACCCTCAGGGTGACATTGACATTTATATGTTCGTGTAGTATCATATTTACATGCCCAGACAGCGGAAACCTCGTAAGAAGCCCGGCCCGGTAGGTGAAGCGAAGTCGCAGGTCATTCGGGACCTGCCAGTCGCCTGCTCGAACGAGCTGGCGGCGACGGAGTTTTTGGAGGCCCAGCGTTGGGGCGACTCCCCGGCCTGCCCGAAGTGTGGGGATACCGACGTGCGAAAGATGATGAACCGCGAGGGCACCGAACGGAGCAAGCTTCTCCGGTGGCGGTGCATGGGGTGCCGGGTGCAATACACGGTCAGGACCGGCACGGTGATGGAGGACTCCCCCATCCCGCTCCGTCACTGGTGCTTGGCATTCTGGAAGCTGTGCGCGTCCAAGAAGGAGATTTCGGCATTGCAGATTCAGCGCGAGACGGGGCTGTCCTACAAGTCGGCGCTTTTCCTGATGCATCGGATTCGTTTCGGCCTCGCGCCATACGGGACAAAGCCCAAGCTCACCGGCGTTGTCGAGGCCGACGAAACGTATGTCGGCGGCAAGACTCCGAACCGTTCACGCGCCGAACGGCTGGCGGCCTATGCCCAGGGGCATAGGCGGATGCCGTTCCGATCCAACCAGAAGGTTCCGGTGGTGGCGCTGGTGGAGCGCGGCGGAGATGTGCGGGCGATGGTGGTTCCGGTCGTGACCGCGCAGAATGTGCGAGACATTCTCTTGAATAACGTGGACCCATCCGCCCGCCTGATGACGGACGAGAGCAATCTCTACACGCGGGTGGGCAAGCCATTCGCCTCGCACGAGACGGTGATGCACAGCCTCTACGAGTTTGCGCGGGGTGAGGCCCACATCAACAGCGCCGAGTCGTTCTTCTCTCGGCTCAAGCGCCAGCTCTACGGCACGCACCACGCGGTGAGCAAGAAGCACCTTCACCGCTACGTGGCCGAAGTCGCCTTCAAACACAACACGCGCGATTTCGAGGACGGTGCGCGGGTGACGCGGGCGATTCGCGGCGCAGACGGCAAGCGGCTTCCTTATAGGCAGCCAGTACGTCGGGCGCAAGGTCTGGTGTAATCAAGGACCGGCATTACTTGTTCGAGCGCCACATCCCTGGGGGTTAGAAGTGGCATGGCGCTCCGTGTTTTCTCTTTTTGATCGTCGCTCCTATTTGTTCGTTGATGAGTCTGGTGAGCCGGGAACGGCGTCACCCGATGACAAGCACGGCCAGTATCTGTGTCTAGTTGGGGTCGCTATTAGGCACGGAGACTATGTAAGCCATGTCAAACCTGGCTTCGAGGAGCTAAAGTCTCGGCACTTCCCACGGCACGCCAGTATTCCGGTTACCCTGCATCGGTCGGACATTGTTCGGAGGAAGGGGCCGTTCGCCGTTCTGTCCGACCCCGCCCGCGCGGAGGCATTTGATGCCGACCTACTCGCCCTCTATCGTGATCTGCCGTATGCAGTAATTGGCGTAGTGATAGACAAGATTGCTCATGATCGACATGCCAGGCGCTTTCACGATGATGCTTACAACTGGGCGCTAGCCTTGTTGCTGGAGCGGTATTGTGGCCGGTTGAAGATCGAACGCCGGAGAGGAATGATCGTAATAGAGTCTCGTGCGAAGCATCTGGATAGACAGTTGCAACGCGGATATGACAGGGTCTATGAGCGAGGGACAACGCACCAGAGGCATCCAGCGTCATTCTTTCAGGAGTTTCTCCAAAGCAAGAGCATCCAATTTCGTCAGAAATCCCCTGCGGTTGCTGGTCTGGAATTGGCGGATGGATTGGTCAAGACAGCCAAGGCGGCAATCCTTGCCGATCACGGAAAGACTCCGCGCATCAGCTCGACTTTTGGCTGTGCGGTGGAAAGGGCACTTGAGGGAAAGTGGAACCGATGGGTAGCGAGAAACAGGGTGGACGGCTACGGAAAGGTCTTCTTTACTCTCCCCGATATGAAATGAAAAAGGCCAGGGGCAGCAGACACCCGGCCTTGATCACGATAGCCCTATCGGCATATCTCCCTCCAGTTGACTTCACTGGATTGACCATAGAATAAGCTTCGGCCCTCCCCCGAACAAGCCCCAAGACCCCCGAACAGGCACCACATAGATTGACTTCGGCCCGTTAGGGCAGGTATCTGTTCGTCAAGTACATACTCCTCCTAAAAGTCCGCATAGACCACCTACCATTGACGATTAGTCCGCTCCTGATAGATTCTAATTACAGAACGCAACTGGAGCCGAGGTGACTGATCTCCAGCTCGACCCTATCTCTCGCCGCATCCTCCAGATTCTCGTCGCTGATGGCCGCGCGAGTTACCAGGCCATGGCCGACGACGTCGGGCTCTCGCGCCCGGCCGTCATGGAGCGGGTAAGGCGCCTCGAGGAATCCGGCTACATCCTCGGCTACTCGGCTCGACTCGACCGCGCCAAGGTGGGCTACCCGGTCACCGCATTCATCGCCGTCCGCTTCCCCCCCACCGACTTCATCGGCACCGAGCCGGGCGTCGCGGCCCTGGCTGCCAACCCAAGCGTGCTCGAGTGCCATCACGTGGCCGGGGAGGATTGCTACGTCCTGAAGGTCGCGGCGCCCTCGCTCGAGGAGCTCGAGCGAGTCATCCGCCAGCTCCGCGGCTCGGGACAACCGATCACGACGCGTACCACCATCGTGCTCTCGTCCGTCTTCGAGAAGCCCGGCATCGCCCCCCTCGGAGAGGAGGCGTAACATGGCCGGCCTCCGGGGACGCGAGCTCATCGCCTATCTGATCGTGTGCGTGGTCTGGGGCTCCACCTATCTCGCCATCCGGATCGGCGTTCACGACCTGCCTCCGGTCTTGTTTGCCGGAGTGCGGTTCCTGACCGCTGGTCTCCTGCTCGGCGCGGCGGTCCTCGCCACCGGTGGCAAACTGCCCATCGTTCGGCGCGACTGGCAAACTCTCGCCATCGTCGGGTGCTTCCTGCTCCTCGGCGGCAACGCCACCGTCGTGTGGGCGGAGAAAACGGTGGAGTCGGGGCTGGCCAGCGTCTACGTCGCCGCCGGCCCCCTCTGGACCGCCTTCTTTGACGCGATCATCCCGGGTGGGAAGACCAGACTCACCTGGCGGATGGCCATGGGCCTCCTCCTGGGATTTCTGGGTATCTGCCTCCTTGCCGGCGTGACTCCGGGGCAGCCCGTGTCCAGCGAAATGCGGGGGCCGATCGCTCTCACGCTCGCAAGCGCTTCCTGGGCCATGGGATCCGTGTATTCGAAGCGGCATCCCACGGGCGCCACGCCTTACGCCGCTGCCGCGGTGCAAATGGCCGTCGCCGGCGCCGTCCTCACGCTGATGGGCCTTGCCCTCGGCGAGAGCAGCGCCTGGCACCTCACCCCATCGGCCCTCGGCGCACTGGTGTATCTCATCGTCTTCGGGTCGATCGTCGGTTACACCGCATTCGGCTACGCGCTCCGCAACGCGTCGGCCACCATAGTCGGAACCTTTGCCTATGTGAATCCAGTCGTGGCTGTCCTGCTCGGCTGGCTCATCCTGCACGAGCAGGTGACGCTGCGAACACTGGCCGCGATGGGATTGATCCTGGGAGCGGTGCTCTGGATTCAGCTCTCCACCTCCCCCGCTCCAGCACTGGAAGAGAGCCGGCCGGAGGTCGCTGGCGGAGTCCGGCGCACCACGGCGGGCGCATGACCATTCCTGCCCCGGCGGAGCATCCGTTCGAGAACGACGCCGAAGTCCTGGCACTGGTGCGCGAGTTCGAGGCCGGCACCCTCCCCCGCGCCCGCTGGAATCATCGCGCCCATCTCACCGTGGCCCTCTGGTATGCGGCGCGCCTCGACAGGGAGGAGGCGCTCGAGAGCGTGCGCCGCGGCATTCTCCGCCTCAATGAGGCGTGCGGTGTGGTGAGCACGCCGACGAGCGGATACCACGAGACGATCACGCGTTTCTATATGTGGGTGGTCGGACACTTCGTGGAAAAGGAAAAGGAGGGAGGCTGGGCGGAGCGGGCCAATCGCCTGCTGGAACGGTACGGAGGGAAGGAACTGCCGCTGCGGCACTACTCCGAGAGCCGGCTCATGTCTCCCGCGGCGAGAGCCGCGTGGATCGAGCCCGACCGCGCCCCTCTACCCTAGCGCGGGGAAACCGGGAGATCACCGGGACAGCAGGATTCTCCGCAGCCTGGTCATCCGGCGGCGCACCGAGCCGTCGTGAATGCGCTCGCCCACCCGAACCACCATCCCGCCGAGAATCTCCGGGTCGTCCGAGAACGAGGCGAGTACCTGCTTGCCGAGCCGGCGGCTGAGCAAATCCTGAATGTTGCGCCGGAGCGATTCGTCGGCCGGCCGCGCCAGCGTGACCCCAGCCCTGATCCGGTTCAGCTTGTAGTCCACGAGGCCGTGGTACTCCGTGGCAATTTCTCCGAGTAACTGTTGACGTCCCCGCTTCACCACAGCCTGCAGAAAGAGCACGAATTCCCTGGGCACGTCGCGGAGCGCGGTGCCGAGGAGGCGCGCCTTCTCGTTCTTGGGCACCCGCGGCGACATCAGTACCGCCTGGACCTGGGGTGTGGTCTCGATGGCCGCCGCGACTGCGTCCATGAGCTCCGCATAGCGCTCCGCCTGCCCGCTTCGCTCGCCCAGCTCGAACAGCGCTTCGGCGTAGTTACGGGCGATCGTGACCGCTCTCAACTCCGGGTGTCCAGCGTGGCGAGGTAGTCGGTGACCAGCTTGCGATCGGTGTCCGAGCCCAACCGCTCACCAATGAGCTTCGATGCCGCGGCAAGCGACAGATCGACTGCCTCACGCCGGAGGTCGGCGACGGCCCGCTCGCGCTCGCTCGCGATCTCGCGGCGGGCCCGCGCCAGGAGGTCGGCCTGCTCCTGTCTGGTCTTCTCCAGGGCCACCGTCCGCTCCTTCTCCGCCAGGGTGCGCGCCTCCGCCACCACGGCGTGGGCGTTCGACTTGGCGTCGGCCACGAGCTTCTTGTGCTCCGCCAGCAGTGCCGCCGCCTCGGCCAGATTTCGCTTGGCTTCGGCGAGCTGATCCTCGAGCGCCTTCTCTCGGGCCTCGACCGCGCCGAGGATGGCGGGCCACGCGAACTTCTTCAGGATCGCGAGGAGGAGGAGGAAGACGACGATCGTCCACAGCATGAGCCCGCCCTCGACCGTGAGGGGGCCCGATGGGTGCTCTTCCTGGAGGAGAGTCGTATGAAGCATGGCAACTCCGTTGAGAGTCGAAAGTCGAAGGCCGAGCGTCACGAGGACTTTCGACCTTCGACGTTCGGCCTACGACCTAGAAATTGATCTTGCCCTGAATCAGAAATGCGATGACCGCCACGAACAGCGCTACGCCTTCCACCAGCGCGGCGGCGATGATCATCGCCGTCTGAATCCGGGCCGTGGCGTCCGGCTGCCGAGCGATGCCTTCAGTGGCGCGTCCGCCGATCTGGCCGATGCCGATACCGGCACCGACGACCGCCAGTCCCGCGGCCAGACCCGCGCCGATGAGACCGTACCCCTTGTCCGCACCAGCCGCCGCGGCGGCCTGAAGCAGGGCAAGCATGGAAAGCATGTGGTGCTCCGTTGTCGAGCGGAAGATGAATGTCGGTTCGCCCGCCGCGCGCCGGCCGCTTCTTCCGTAGCGGCCCCGCCGCGGTGGCCCGCCGGCGTTCTTGCCCTACAGGCCAGGAACAGCGGGCATCGTCCGCCGGACGGCGGACTACGACCCCGACCCCGCCCGAGCGCGAGGAGTCGGGGGACCGTCTCTAGTGCTCCGCCCTCATCAGTCCGATGAACACCGCCGTGAGCAGAGTGAACACGAACGCCTGGAGGAAGGCCACGAACAGCTCCAGCAGCATCACGCCGGTGGCCAGGACCGACGCGCCCAGCCCGACGGAGTAGCTCCGGAAGAGGAAGGTGAGCCCAATCAGCGCCAGCACCAGCACGTGACCCGACGTCATGTTCGCGAACAATCGCACCGCCAGCGCGAAGGGCTTGGCCAGCTTGCCGATCAGCTCGATCGGCGTCAGCACGACCAGCAGCACCACCTTCAGGGCCGCACCGCCGAAACCGCCCGGAAGGCCGGAAGGAAGATAGAAAATGGTGCCCAGGTATCCCTTGGGTCCCAGCGTCACCATCCCCGTCACTTCGACCACGACGAACGCCATCACGGCGAGCCCGGCAGTGACCGCGATGTTGCCGGTGGCCGTGGCGCCCCACGGCAGCAGGCCGAGGAGGTTCATCGCGAGAATGAAGAAGAAGAGGGTGAGCAGGTAGGGAGAGTACCCCTCCCCGTGGGGCCCGACGTTCGGCAGAACTACTTCCTGCCGGATCCAGAGCGCCGTCGCCTCCATGGCCCCCGCGAATCCCTTGGCGGGCCGTCCCTGCGCCTGGGCGGCGGCGATCGAGCGCGCGCTCAGCACAAAGACCAGCGACACGATGACCGCCGCCAGCAGCATGAAGACGAGATGCTTGGTGGGGGAGAGATCGATCGTGAGGCCGCCGAGATGAATCGGCGGGAATTGCGGGAGCTGGACCTCGCCCACGAACGGCAACTCGAGCGAATGCCGGTCGCCGATGTGATGGACGATGTCGATCTGGTTGTGGGTGGCCGGGGCCTGCGTCTCCTGCGCCCGGAGGACGCCGGCGGACGCCATCAGGCCGAGGGCCAGGCCCATCATCACCATCGTCCCACCGAATCGCGTCATCGCTCGTCTTCCCGCGAATGTTCCCGGAGCGCCGTGGCCCCCTCCACCACCAGCAATGCCACCAGCACTCCGACCATCGAGCCGAGCATCGGTCCGGCGCGAGCACCGAGGACCGGAATCACCACCAGCCCCGCGATGCCGATCACGGTGACTCGCACCAGCATGCCGAGTCCCCATACCGCCATGAAGCGCTCGGTACCGATCGCCCGGAGCGCCCACCAGCCGAGCGGCGCTTGCAGCACCAGGCCCACCCCCGCTCCCCATCCCGCCTCGCCCCTGATCTCGGCCGGCATCACCGCCACGCCCGCCACGGCCGCCGCGGCTACCAGTGCCACACCTGTCAGATAGCGGCCCGCGAGGGTCAACTTTCGTCGCGATCCTTGCGGTTCAGGCTGCGGATGAGCAAGTACATCGTGCCTCCGAACCCCAGAAATGCGGCAACAATCGTCAGGATTCCGCCGGTGCCGAGCTTTTCATCGGCCCAGCGGCCGATGAAAACGAACACCAGAAGACTCACGGCCAACTGGACGCCCAGACCGGCGTACCGCATTGGCCCGGGCCCCTTTCCGTCACCCGGCTGAGGGGTTGTCACGCGGCTAACCTATCCGCTTGTGAAAAATTTCGCAAGCTCGTAGGATTGCTTCGGAGTAACTTCAGAGGAACCCCCGTCGTATCTTCCTCATTCTCCTGCAACTTGGGTCCCGATGACTGCTGCGCAAACCGCTCCGATCGACGACGTTCAGCAACTCCACCGCCTCCACGACGCCATTTCCCGACTCCGGGCGCAGGTCGCCCGGACGATCGTGGGGCAGGAAGAGGTCGTGGAGGGGATCGTGACCGCCGTGCTGGCCGGCGGGCACGCGCTGCTGATCGGGGTGCCGGGGCTGGCCAAGACGCTCATGGTCCAGACGGTGTCCGAGGCGCTCGACCTGTCGTTCAACCGGATCCAGTTCACCCCCGACCTCATGCCGAGCGACATCACCGGAACCGAGATCATCGAGGAAGACCTCACAACCGGCCGCCGCGCCTTCCGGTTCGTGCAGGGTCCGATCTTCGCCAACGTGGTCCTGGCCGACGAGATCAACCGCACTCCGCCCAAGACCCAGGCGGCGCTGCTCCAGGCGATGCAGGAGCATCAGGTCACCGCCGGCGGCACCACCTACCATCTTCCCGACCCCTTTTTCGTGCTCGCCACACAGAACCCGATCGAGCAGGAGGGCACGTATCCTCTCCCGGAGGCCCAGCTCGACCGGTTCATGCTGGAGCTCAGGGTTGGTTACCCGAGTCACGCCGAGGAAGAGGCGATCGTCGAGCAGACCACCGGCGCGGCTCGGGGCGCGTTTCAGCCAGTGCTCGATGCCAAATTATTGATGGCCATGCAGGCGCTGGTACGCCGGATCCCGGTGTCTCGCGGGCTCATCAAATCGGCCGTGACGCTGGCCAGGATGACCCGCCCAGCCGACCCCCAGGCGCCGGCCTTCATAAAGGAATACGTGGATTGGGGTGCAGGGCCGCGGGCCTCGCAGTACCTGGTGCTCGGCGCCAAGGCGCGGGCGGCAATCGCCGGCCGGCCGATGGCCGACCTCGAAGACGTACGGGTGGTTGCGCCTGCCGTACTGCGCCATCGCGTCGTCACCAACTTTGCCGCCGAAGCAGCCGACCGCACCAGCGACGACCTGGTACGCGAGCTGGTGGGTGGCAAGGGATGGCTGGGCGGCTGAGCCGGAGCATACCCGAAAACGCGAAAGCCCGGCCGACGAGGCCGGGCTTTCTCTTTCGGAGGAATGCGCGAGAAACTCAGTTCACCGGGGCGAGCAGATCGTCGAACACTGCCAGAGAGCCGTCGTAGAAATCGAGGACAGCACGGATCGAGGCCTCCTCCGGCGGAGTGAGCGCAGTGTCGGAGGTGCCGGTGACGACCGGATCGCTGTCGGTGCTGAGGGTGACCGTCGCGAAAATGGACCCGTTCACCTTCACCGAGAAGGTGCCGCCCGATGCGCCATAGGTGCCCGAGAGATTCACGTTGCCGTTGCGGCCGGTGACCGCAAAGTCGAGCGTCACCGCTACCTGCTGGGGAGCGATGTTCCCGAAGGTGGCGCTGTAGTTGACGCTCAAGCCGCGCGACGGGATCGTCAGCGAGTAGTCCAGCGTCAGCAGCACCCCGTTGGCAGTCTGGGCGATCGTGTTCTGCAGCGTGAAGTTGGCCCGGGTGGCGCCGTTCGAGGCGAATCCGGTGATGGTGACGGTCCCCGAGGTGCTGGTTCCGCTGCCGCTCACGGTATAGTCGAGATACGTCACTCCACCGGCGAACGCGAGGACGCGGATAGCCTTGACGGAGCCGGTGCTCACGTCGGTCAGGTCCACATACCCCAGCTCCTGCAGCGGAACGACTGGCAGACGGCTGATCGGATTCACCGCATAGAGCATGAACCGGACGCCCTTTGCCGGCGCGCCAGTCAGGTCGGAGGCGACGTACGCCCCACTGTCCGCGTCCCACACGAAGGTGGTCCCGAGCACCGTCGCGGGAATCGCGATGACGGCGGCGCTGATCGGGCTTCGGGCCGAGGGTAGGAGACGCGCCATCGATGCGGCGTAGTCCCGGGCGGTACTCGGGTGGAGCATTGCAATGGCCGGCGATACCACCACGGGAGCCGCCGCTCCGAGCGTCCCGGCTATCTCGCCGCCGGAGGCATCGAAGCTCGCCGAGATGGGCGAGTCGAAGGCAACCTGCGCGCTGCCCAGATCCGACGACATGCCGTCGGGGTTGAAATCGCTGGGAGCCTCGCTCTGGGAACAGCCGGTCAGACCGATCGCGACAAGGACTGCCGATGCGAGAAAACGGCTTGCGGAATGCGAAAGGTCCATCGGTACAGCCTCCGTGAGCGGAGAGTGCAAGCCACGATTCTGCTTGGAGTTGAATGAGACGCCAGCGACGGCTGTCCCACCCTGGGGCCGTGGGGCGAGGCTGGCGCCCAATTCAGGGCAACGAGCGTGCCCGGACCGGCTGCCGCCACCTCGAAGAGAGGGTATATTCACCGCGTCCCCTGAGACGCCTCACCGCCAAAGGTGGAGGACATGATCGGGATCATCCTGGAGGGTGTGCTCTTCGTCGCCTTGCTCGCGACGATAGCCGCCCTCCTCTTCTTTGCGCTGCTCCACTTTACTCCGCTGGGTCTGCGGCTCCGGCAGGATCGCAACCGGCGTCTGCTCGAGCAGGAGCTGGAGCTCGAATGCCCCATCCATGGAATGCAGCGGGAGGAGGAGTTAGTGCGCCTGCCATCCGGCAGCCGCATCTGTCCGGTTTGCTACAAGGAGGCCCTACATGAGTAGTGACGTGAGCGACCGTGCAGGTGGGTTGGGCCGGTTGGTACGGCTCGCGGCGATCGCCGCCGGTGTAATAGTGCCGCTCATCCTCGTACCCACCGCCATGACGTACATCAACCCGGGCCACGTGGGGATCGTGATCCACCGGGTCGGCGGCGGAGTGGATCCGACGCCGCTGAACCCGGGGCTGCACGCACGCAACCCGCTCACGACGGGGATCGAGGAATATCCGACCTTCATGCAGACGGTGGTGCTGACCCGGGGCGGCACCGACGGGTCGTCGCAGAATGACGAGATCAACGTGAACAGCGTGGAAGGCCAGCCGCTCTCGCTCGACGTCTCCATGTCGTTCGAGCTCGAGCCGGGCAAGGTGCCCTCGCTCTATTCCACCTTCCGCACCGACATCGCGACCATCCAGCACGGGTACGTGAAGCAGGCGATCAGGCAGTCGCTCCAGGAGGTCGTCGGCAACGAGGAGATCGCGGCGATCATCGGTCCCAAGAAATTCGAGGTGACGGCACGGGTCAGCAGGCTCCTGGAGCAGCGCCTCTCACCCTACGGGATCATCGTGAAGCAGTTCACGATCAACGAGCTGCGCGCGCCGCCGTCGGTCATCGAGGCGATCAACCAGAAGAACGTGATGCAGCAGCAGGGGCTCACCGCGCAGAACGAGCTGCAGAAGAATCAGTTCCAGGCGCAGGGGGACTCGATCAAGGCGGCGGGCCGGGCCAAGGCGATCCTGGCCGAAGCCGAGGCCCAAGCGAAGGCGAACCGCCTGCTCAGCGAGAGCATCACCCCCACGCTGGTGCAGTACGAGATGAGCAAGCGGTGGAACGGCCAGATGCCGCAGGTGACGGGAAGCGCGATGCCGATGATACAGCTGCCGCTCAAATGAGCGATCGGCTCACTGCTTCTTTTCCACCGGCATCCCCGATTCCTTCCACGCGGCCCAGCCGCCGGTGAGGGCCCTGGCCCGACTCCACCCTGCCCTTCGAAGCTCTCGCGCCACACGGGCGCTTGTGGCTTCGTCCTTTCACGCACAGTACAGCAC
>JBOHSC010000441.1:0-2514 GCA_050733115.1 Gemmatimonadales bacterium | reverse complement strand
GATGTGACGGACAAGTGATGTCCGGCGCCGGCGGCACTCAGCTCCGGCCGCCGCTCACGATGAGCGCTATGGCGGCCAGCGCGCAGGCGACGCCGGTGATCTGTCGCGCGTTGAGTCCTTCTCCCAGCACTACCCGCGCAAGGAGCACCGTGCTCGCCGGGTAAAGAGATGCCAGCGTCACCACCACGCTGAGTGGCCCCACCCTCACGGCCACCAGATAGAGCGCGTTGGCGAGCATGTCGACGGCGCCGCACACCAGGACGAGCGTCAGAATCCGTGGCGGCATCCGGAGGGATTGCCGCCCGGCGAGCACGGCGATCCCGAAGAGCGTCGACGACAGCAGCCGCGACGCCAGGATCGGCCACATTCCTGCACTCGATCGGGTCTGCGCGAGTGACAGGAAGAAGAAGCCGATCGCCACGCCCGACACGAGCGCGATCCCCACGCCCGGTGGAAGCCTTCCGGGCCCGGCCGCACCGGGCTCTCCAGATTCCGCCGCTGTCTGCTGGCTCACCAGCACGATCGATACGACCCCCAGGATGATTCCCGCGAGCGCCAGCGGCACCAGCCGCTCGCCGAGCAGCATCGACACCATCACCGGGATGGCGACGGCGCACACCGCGGTCGTTGGTGCCACCACCGCCATCCTCCCGATGGCAAGCCCGCGATACAGCAGCGCCACGCCCACGCTCCCGGTGAGTCCGGCGCTCGCGCCCCAGAGCAGGTCGGCCCGCGAGGGCGATGCGTGCGGCAGCAGCGGCAGGAGCAGGGCGAGCAGCGCCAGGCCGCTGAGCTGAGAGAGAAGGACGACGGGGATGGTGCCGGCGCGCCGGGTCGCGAGGCCGCCGGTGAAGTCGGCGGCGCCGTAGAGGAGGGCGGAGGCGATGGCGAGGAGATAGGCCATTGGAATTTCCGTGCAGGATAAGCAGGCTGCTTCATTCGGGGCTAGGGATGCGCGAGAGGCCTCCGTGACAGCCCTTGAATGGCGCCGAGCCGGGTTCGTTGGCATACTCGAGCGGTCACTGCTCCGCCTTTGCGGCGCCAGTCCGACTGGACAACAACAAACCAGAGGGTGACATGAAGGCATCGGTATTCATTGCGACAAGTCTCGACGGTTTCATTGCGCGGCAGGACGGTGCGCTGGATTGGCTGCCGGCCGGCGGCGGCGAGCCTCACGGCTACACCGAGTTCATGGCCACGGTGGATGCCCTCGTCATCGGCCGCAAGACGTACGAGACGGTACTGAGCTTCGATGCCTGGCCCTACGGGAGCAAGCCGGTGGTAGTGCTCAGCACGACGCTGTCGGAGCCGACAGCGCCTGACGGTGCGGTGTGTGAGGTGATGGCGGCCACCCCACAGGAGGTCGTCGCTCGACTCACCCGACGTGGGATGAAACACCTGTATATCGATGGCGGCGTGACTGTAACGGGCTTCCTGGAGGCAGGACTGATCCAGCGCGTGATCATCACGCGCATACCGGTGCTCCTCGGAGGCGGGATTCCCCTCTTCGGGGCTCTGTCGCGCGACATCCGATTCCAGCACGTGGCCACGCGGTCGTTCCCGAGCGGCATGGTGCAGAGTGAGTACGTGGTTGTTGCCTGACGGTGCGCGGCGCCAGCAGGGCCGGCGAGTGGGATCAAGGCGCCAGGGCTCGTCCATCGCCGCGAGAGCGGCGCCGGGACCATGCATCTCCGCGAGAGCCAGAGCGCGATTGATGGCGACCACCGGTGAGCCGGAGAGCGTCAACAGGGCGTCGTACAGCTGCACCACCGCTGCCCAGTTGGAGTGACCCGTGCTGCGGCGATACACGTGCGCCGACTGCATCAGCCACCCAGGGTTTCGTAGGCCTTCACGATCCAGGGCTTCACCTGCTCGAACTCCTTGAGTGTGTGCACCGTAATTTCCAGATCGCCAGTGCCGAAGTGCCCGATGCTGGTCACATCGCGTGACATCCCGTCGGGGCCCTTGTTCGTTCTTGGGTCCAGCTTCACGAAGAGACAGACCTTCTTCTGCTGCACCTCCACGCATACGATGTTCTGGGTTGTGCGATAGGCGATGTACTGCTTCTTCGGCGCCGCTTCAATGGTACTGCTCAGGCCAGTGATGTAGTCGTGGATGGCAAGCGTGAGTTCACGGATGGCCGGTGACTTGTTCTCCACGTGCTGCTCGAAGGTCCACGAGGCGGTTGTGCGAGTAATCGCAGCCTTCTTCCCCGCCGCGACCATGACCGGATTCTTCCCCTCCTCCGTCTCGACCGTCGAGCCCGCCGGGTAGATCTCTTCCAGGTAGAATGTGTCGTTCTGGAAGCGGCGGTAGATCCAGAGCTCGATGCTCTGCCCCATCATCTGCACGGCGTGCAGATCGTACTTCCGATAGTTGGGGGCGATGCAGATGACCCGGATGTCGCTCCAGTCAATCTGCACCTTCGCGCCAAGCGCTTTCTGGGCCGCAAGCGTAAAGTCGCCTCGGTGGTCATTGAGCCAGGAGAGATAGTAGAGGCTCTGATTCACCAGC
>JBOHSC010000440.1:0-9926 GCA_050733115.1 Gemmatimonadales bacterium | reverse complement strand
GCTCATGCAGTTCCAGGCCGACGTGCTCGGCGTGCCGGTGGAGCGTCCCGACATGGTGGAGACCACGGCCCTTGGCGCCGCGGGGCTGGCGGGGCTGGCGCTGGGCGTCTGGCGGAGCCCGGCGGAGTTTCTGGCCGGGCGGAGGTTCCGGCGCTTCGAGCCGCGCACCGATGCCGCCCAACGCCTGGCGAGCCGGCAGGGATGGGATCGCGCGGTCGGGGCGGCGCTCGCGTGGGCGCGAGGATAGCTCCCCGCGGCCCTCGCGAAGTTGAGCACCAACCCCCTGGGCCCGGGCTATATTAGGACACCTCTCCGGGAGCCCGTATGAAGGCTGGCCACAAGTTCCTGCTCGGCGCTGCACTGATCGTGGGAAGCGTCGGTTTCCTCATCGCCGAAGGGGTGAAGGAAACCGGGGTCTACTTCCTCACGCCCACCGAGCTGGCGGCCAAGACGGCAAGCGATCCGAGCTTCGTCGAGAACGTCGGATTCAAGGTGGGCGCCAAGGTCGTCCCCGGATCGGTCCGCCGCGACAAAGCCAGCCGCACCATTGATTTCCGTGTCTCCGATGGAACCAAGACCTACCCGGTGACCTACCGCGGGCTGGTGCCGGACACCTTCACCGACGCCGACGACATCGAGGTCGTGGTCGAAGGCCGTCTCGGGCGTGACGGCGTCATCCGCGCCACCGACGTGCTCGCCAAGTGCGGCTCGCGCTACGAGGCCGTGCCGAAAGCCTGAGACTTTCATGACGCTGCTGGGACAGTTCGCGCTGTGGGCCGCTTTTCTCATCGGCCTCTGGTCGGCCGCGATCTCTTTTTCCGGACGCTGGCGGGACCGGCCCGAGCTGGCCGCTACGGTGGTCCGCTCGGTGTATGCCGTCTTCGGCTGTCTCGTCGTGGCGACGTTCTCCCTGTGGAAGGGGCTCGTCACCCATGACTTCAACATCGAATACGTCGCCGCCTACACCAGCCGGAACCTCCCGAGCTACTTCATCGTCTCGGCACTCTGGGCGGGCCAGAAGGGGTCGCTGCTCTTCTGGGCCACCGTGCTCTCCCTGTTCGCCAGTCTGGCGCAGTTGCTCACGTCGCGACGCTATGGGCACCTCATGCCGTACGTGGCCGGCGTCACGTCGACTGTCGTCGCCTTTTTCGTAAGCGTCATGCTCTTCGGCTCGAATCCGTTCGAGCGGCTGCCGTTCACTCCCGCCGACGGCCGCGGGCTCAACCCGCAGCTCCAGAACGTCGGGATGGTCATCCATCCTCCGATGCTCTACCTGGGCTACATCAGCATCACCATTCCGTTCGCTTTCGCCGTCGCGGCCCTGCTCACCCGGCGCCTCGACACCGGCTGGATCCAGGCCATCCTGAAGTGGACGCTGGTGAGCTGGCTCTTTCTTTCCATCGGCATCACGCTCGGCATGTGGTGGGCGTACGTCGAGCTCGGATGGGGCGGGTACTGGGCCTGGGATCCGGTGGAGAACGCCAGCCTGCTGCCGTGGCTGACCATGACCGCCTTTCTCCATTCGGTAATGATCCAGGAGAAGCGCGGGATGCTGAAACGCTGGAATCTCGGGCTCATCATGGGGACGTTTCTGCTGAGCATCTTCGGGACGTTCATCACCAGGTCTGGCGTCATCGCGAGCGTCCACAGCTTCACGCAGTCGAACGTCGGATACTTTTTCCTCGGCTTCCTCGTTGTCGCGGCGGTACTGTCGTTTACGCTCCTCTACACCAGGTGGCCACAGCTCGAGGCCGAGGTGCAGCTCGAGTCGATGCTGAGCCGCGAAGCGGCGTTCCTCTTCAACAATCTGCTCCTCGTCGGCATCGCCTTCTCGGTACTCTGGGGCACGCTCTTCCCGATTCTCTCGGAGGCAGTGCGCGGCACCAAGATCACGGTCGGCGCGCCCTTCTTTAATCGCGTCAACGTGCCGCTTGGCCTCCTGCTGCTCGCGCTCACAGGCATCGGGCCCCTCATCGCATGGCGCAAGGCATCTGCTGCGAATCTCCGGCGGCAGTTCATCGTCCCGCTGGCTGCCGGGGTTGTGACGCTGCTCGCGCTGCTCGCCGCCGGCATCCACGACCCCTATCCGGTCGGTGCTCTGGCGCTGGCCGGCTTCGTGGCTGGTACGATCGGGCAGGAATTCTCTCGGGGTGTGCGTGCCCGCCGCCGCATGCATGGTGAGTCGGCGCCGGTTGCCTTCGTCCACCTCATCGGGCGCAACCGCCGCCGTTACGGCGGGTACATTGTGCACACCGGTATCCTTATCTATTTCGCCGCCTTCGCCGGAATGGCGTTCAAGGTCGAGCAGGAAGCCACCCTCAAGCCGGGCGAGTCGGTGGAGCTCAGAAGCCCCTTTGGACACACCTACCGGTTCACTCATGTGGGCATCTCGCAGTACGAGGCGCTGAACCGGGTGGTCTCGGCGGCTACGGTGGAAGTGCAGAAGGACGGCAAGGCCGCCGGCCTGCTCACGTCCGAGAAGCGGCAGCATGTGGACAGCTTCAAGCGACCCACCTTCGAGCCCTCCACCGAGGTGGGAATCCGGAGCAACCTGCAGGAAGACCTTTATCTCGTCTTTGCGGGTTCGGTGGACGGCACCGAGGAGGCGGTCTATCGCTTCAACATCAATCCGCTGGTGTGGTGGGTGTGGTTCGGCGGATTCGTGCTCGCCTTCGGTGGCATCGTCACCATGTGGCCTGGCGGTGGTCCGACCGTGGCGGCACGGCAGCCGGCGCAGGCAGGCTACGGTGTTTCGCTGGTCGGGGCGGGGAAGGAGTGAACGATGGTGAACGAAGGGCATGAAATACTGAGCCGTCGCGCCTTCCTTGGCGCGGGACTCGCGCTCGTCGCGCAGGACTCGCTCGCTGGCAAGGGGAGTGTCGGCACGCTGCGCGATCCGTCGGCGGTGGGGCGCCCGCGAGCTCCGACTCGGGCGAGGGAAAACGAGGCCGAGGTCCAGGCCATCGAGCAGCGCCTTGCCTGCAATTGCGGCTGTACCCTCGACGTCTTTACTTGCCGCACCACCGACTTCTCCTGTACCTATTCGCCGGCGCTGCATCGCGAGGTGCTGGCACTCAAGGGCCAGGGTCTCACCGCACAGCAGGTACTCGATGCGTTCGTTGCCAAGTACGGGGAAAAGGCGCTCATGGCGCCGAAGCCGAGCGGGTTCAACCTCTGGGGTTACCTCCTGCCAGGCGCAGTCATCGCCGCGGCCGGTGCGGCGCTCGTTGCGGTGATCGGGCGGCGCAAGGCAGTGGTGGCCGCCGGCTCCGGTCTGCCGCTGAAGGAGGGCTCCGCGCCAGTGGTGAACGCCAGCGCGGAGGAGATGGAAGGGCTGAGGCGGGCGTTGAGCGAGGTGGACGACTGATGGGGCTGGAGGCGTTGGCGGCGGCCCTCGTGGGCCTTGCCGCGCTGTACCTCGTGCTCCAGCCTCTCCTGCGCCCCGGGCGGGCGCGGCCACCGGTGTTCGAGCCGCTCGATCCGGAGGAGACGCCCAAGGGTGTGGCCCTGGCGGCGCTCAAGGAGATCGAGTTCGACCGGGAAACCGGCAAGCTTTCCGATACCGACTACGAATTTCTCAAGGCCAAGTACACCGGTCAGGCGCTGGAGGCCCTGCGTGCCGAGCGCGCGACGGTGGAGGTGGGCGACGTCGAGGCCATGATCGCTGCCAGGGTAAGGACCCTTCGCTCCGCTTCGATCTCGGCGCCACCCCCTACCTCCTCGGATACTCATCCGCTGTGCTCGACCTGCGGCCCGCGGCCCGAGCCCGACGCCGTGTTCTGCTCGACCTGCGGCACCCGGCTGCCGCTGGCCGGATCGTGCGCCGGCTGCGGCGCCGCGCTGGGACCCGACAGCCTGTTCTGCGAACGGTGCGGCGCTCGCGTAGCGGCTTGATTTCGGTCGACAACATCGCACCGCTCCGTCAACCGACAGTCAACGGCTGGCAGAGCACGGGAGCGCGAGATGGAAAATCTCTTTGGCTTTCTCGGCGCCAGTATACTCGGCGGAGCAGGGTGGTGGCTCGGCGAACGAGTCGGCTTCATGACCGCGTTCATCGTCAGTACCATCGCGAGCGGCGTGGGTTTGTACGCGGGCAGGCGCTTCGTGAGGGACTACCTCGGCTGATCACCCGCTTCGTCCGGCGATTGTCGATCCCCCGCCTCCCGTCTAAGCTTCCCCGCCGACCGCACCCCTGCGCGGCACTCTTCTTCGACCAGGACCCTCAGTGCCGTTCAGCTCTCTCAAGTTGGATCCGAGTCTCCTCCGGGCTATCAAGGAGCTCGGGTTTACCCGTCCTACTCCCATCCAGACCGATGCCATTCCGCCGGCCCTCGCGGGGCGGGACATTCTCGCCTGCGCAATGACCGGCAGCGGGAAGACAGCCGCTTTCCTGCTCCCGATTCTCAACCGTCTCATCGGGAAGCCTCGGCGCACCACGCGCGCCCTCGTGCTCACTCCCACCCGTGAGCTCGCGGCGCAGATCCTGGAAGATCTGAACGACCTGGCGGTGCACACTCCCGTCACGGCCGCCGCCGTGTTCGGCGGTGTGGGAATGGGGCCGCAGGAGCACGCCTTCCGGAGCGGCGTGGACGTGCTGGTTGCCACTCCCGGGCGCCTGCTCGATCACTTCAAGCAGCCCTATGCAAAGCTGTCGGGGGTCGAGTATCTCGTGCTCGACGAGGCCGACCGGATGCTCGACATGGGTTTCCTTCCGGACATCCGCCGAGTGCTCCGTCACCTCCCCGCCAAGCGGCAGACGATGTGCTTCAGCGCGACCATGCCCGCGCCGATCGTACAGCTCACCCGCGAAATCCTCCGTGACCCGGCACTCATCCAGCTCGAGCGTAAGGCGGCGCCCGCCGTCGGGATCACGCAGGCCGTATACCCGGTGTCGCGCGAGCTCAAGTCGGCGCTTTTCGTGGCTCTGCTCCAGCGAGGGGAGATCGACGAGGCCCTGGCCTTCACGCGCACGAAACATCGCGCCAACCGGTTGGCGGCATATCTGGTGAAGCAGGGAATCAAGGCGGAACGGATCCACGGGAACCGGTCGCAGGCGCAGCGCACCGAAGCGCTGGCGGGGTTCAAGAGCGGCAAGTATCGGGTGCTCGTGGCTACCGACATTGCCGCACGCGGCATCGACGTGGAGGCGTTGGGCCACGTGGTCAACTTCGACGTGCCCGCCGCGCCGGAGGACTACATCCACCGCGTGGGGCGGACTGCGCGCGCGGAGGCCACCGGCGATGCGTTCACCCTGGTATCGCCGGAGGAGGAGGGCGACTTGCGGAGCATCGAGCGGGTAGTAGGGAAGCGGCTCCCGCGAGTGACGCTCCCCGATTTCGATTACGCTGCGAAGCCCGAAGGTCGCTTTGAAGTGCCGCTCGAGGAGCGAATCGCGGCGATTCGGGCAAAGAAGGCGGAGGATCGCGCGCGCGCCAGGGCAAAAGCCGAGCGGCGCGAGGTCCATCATTCGGGACGGCCGCGTGCCCGTGGACCGCGCTAGGCGGGACTCCGGTTCTAGTTGGCAGGCGCTGTGCTGCCAAGCGCAAAGCGGATTCTTCCACTCAATTCCCGGCGCCACAGCGCGCCGGGCTCGAAGCCTGCCTCGAGATCGTCGAGGGAGAAGGGCGAGGCTGAGACGCCGCCGCCGGCCCTGAACACCCCCGACCACCGGCCCCCGATGGACAGTTCCAGGCCGACGGAGGCGTTCCAGCCCGCCGATGTGTGCGACGACTGGCCGCCGAGGCTCCACACCTCGATGAAGGGGCCCGAATAGGCCACCAGCCGCACTCTCTGATCGAGTCGTTTGAGGCCAACCGAGACTTCCGCCACGGCGCCGAGCACTTCGAGCGCGTGCTTGAGGGCGATGATGGCATCGGAACCCTCGAGTGCCAGGCTGGCTCTCGCGTAATATCCCCGAAGCCCCAATCCGGCGACCCGTCCCGCTCGCTCGACCCCAGCCCCCAACAGCGTGGGCCGGTAGGGATGGAACGAACGGTTTCCCCCTCTCGACTCGTACGACCCTCCCCAGAATCGTGGGGCCGCGACCTCGGCGGTGACCGCCCACTGGGCCGCCGCCTCCGAGGAGGAGGCGGCGAAGAGGGTGAGAGCGAACAGTGCGAAGGTGATACGTGATGTGTTCATGGCCTCACCGCATCTGAAGCTTGAGCCAGCCGTTGGTGGCGTTACTCTCGCCCTTCACGATCCAGTTGGCGCCGGGGTAGAACTCGCCCGCCACGACATCTTCGATGGCATTGCCCACCAGATCGTCCTGCGACGTGATGAACGAGTAGGCCGCTCTCAGGATCTTCTGCAGCGCGTTGGCGCGTTTGACGATCCTGCCGAGCCCGGCGAAGCTGCTGTCCTTGCTGCCGGTGAGATTGGGGTAGCTGGCCTGGAGCACGGTCATGAGGTTCTTGAACCGGTTGTTGTCGAATCGGATGGCGCACGCGCCGTCATCGTCTTCGAGCACGAGGATCCTGAAGTTCTGGCTGGGATGCTGGCTCTTGTACGAGTTGAGCTGTTGCTGGCTGAAGAGCAGCACGCTGCCGGCCCAGTCCACCTTGTTCTGATCGAACGCGTAGTACCCCGACGCGTGCTCCCCGGCGCACTGATAGGTGGTGAGCGAATCGGTCTTGCCCGACTGGCCGAGGATGTGCACCTCAAACTCGGGACTTCCCTTCAACCAGCCCTCAAACTCCTGGACAAAATGGCTGGACGTCATGTACAGACCGGGCGGCGACGTGGGCGCCGGGCCGCCGGCGCAGCAGATGAGGGGAGCAGTGGTGGGGCTGTCGAAATCGGTTTCGACCGGCACGACGGCAAGAACGGGCGTGGCCGGCGGCTTTGTAGCACTCAGGATGTGACGACGGCCGCGCGCGTCGAACGCTACAGGGATGTCGCCGTCTTCCCGGGCGGTGGCGACGAGGACGTCGGAGTCGCCACTCCACCGGGCGCGATGCGTGGGGACCGGGAAGTACACCTCGAGCGGCAGGGAGTGCGAGGCATCGGTTTCGACCGCGGATTCCACTTCGCGGCTGAGCCGTGCCATGGCGCGGAGCGCGGTGCGCCCCTCGGCTCGGAGGAACCGCTGGAAATGGACTTTTTGCTCGCGCACGGGCGAGCGGTCCAGTTGCGCTTTGACCTTTGCGCGAAAATCGGCGTCCGCCAGGGCGACGGCGAACCGCCGCGCCAGACGCTCGCGGGAGGTGCGCTCGTCGGCGGTTGCGGGAGAGCCCGCCGCCGGCCCGGCGGCCTCGACGGCGTCGCCGGACGAAGGGGCTGGAGTGGTGGGTTCGCTGCAGCCGGTGATGCCGGCGAGCAGGGCCAGAGCGGCAAGGGTGATGCGATAGGACATGGCTCCTCCTTGGGTAAGTCACTCGCGATGACGGCGGCGCAGGTCCGACGGCGAGCCCAAGGTAGGAGCCGGTTGTTGTTCCTCTGTTGTCGAGAACGTGCGGAGCGGGATGAGAAAAAGCGGAAGGTCAAAACCGGGAGCTAGGGTGTGGCCTCCTCCCCGAGTGCGACGGCCGCGCGTGCCGCCGCCAGCGCACGCTCGACGCCATCGGACGGCACGTCGAGATGCAACACTGCGCGCGCGATGGTCGGGCCGATGATGGTGAACCGCACGGCGTGGCCCTCGAGCGTGCGCCGGGCGAACTCCTCGGCACTCAGCCCGGTGCCGCGGACGTCGAAGATGACGATGTTCGTTTCCACCCGCTCGGCGTCTACCTCGAGTCCCGGCACCTTCGCGAGCCCTCGGGCCAGGGCCCGCGCCCGCTCGTGGTCCTCCGCGAGGCGGTCGACGTGGTGTTCCAGCGCGTAGATCCCCGCCGCCGCGATGATTCCGGCCTGCCGCATCGCCCCGCCGAATCGCTGCTTGAAGACCCACGCCTGTTCGATGAATTCTCTCGACCCCGCCAGCACCGCCCCCACCGGGGCGCCAAGCCCCTTCGTGAGATCGATCCAGACGGAATCCACGTGAGATGCGAAGGCGCTGGCCGCGGTTCCGGTTGCAATGACGGCGTTCAGAAGTCGCGCGCCGTCCATATGGCACGCCAGCCCCGCTTCGTGAGCTGCCGTGCAGACCTCAGCGACCTGCGCCAGTGGCCAGCAGACGCCGCCGGAGATATTCGCGGTCTGCTCGATGGAGACGGCCCTGGAGCGCGGCATGTAGTGCACGCGGGGATTGACGGCGCGGCGGACCTGATCGGCGGTAAAGAGCCCGCGGGGACCCGGCAGGGTTCGCATCACCGCACCTACCATCGCCGCGGGCCCACCGGCCTCGTACAGCAGCGGGTGTGCCAGCTCGTGGAGAATGATCTCGTCGCCCGGACGGCAATGGACCGCGAAGGCGATCTGATTGCACATCGTGCCGCTCGGCAGGAACAGCGCCGCTTCCTTTCCGAGGAGCTCGGCGACGATGTCCTGCAATCGGTTGACGGTCGGATCTTCCCGCTGCTGCTCGTCTCCCACTTCCGCGCTTGACATCGCTTGCCGCATGGCGGGAGTGGGGCGGGTGACGGTATCGCTGAGGAGATCGACGGCCGGAGGGATTGGCATGGGGTAAACGGTACACGGCGACCGGGGAGCGAATCAAGCAGGAGCGGCTACCACTCCATCCTTTCCAGCCGCTTCTCGCTCAGCCGTAGGGGCACAATGGTGGCGCTCGCACATATCACGCAGACCGCCACTCCCGAGAGGATCAGCTCGGCGGACGCCGCGCCGCCGCCGCCGGCGCGCCAGGCGCGGAGCTCCTGCGCGACCGGCACTGCTTCGATCATGATGACGATGGCGAGCAGGCTGAGGCTCGCCATCATGTACACGACGCCACCGTAGCTGGTCGGGATCTGGGCGGCGTTCTCGGTGCCGAATTGCGGATAGAAGACACCGAAGCTGAGCGCCAGCGCACTCACCGCGAGAGTGTAGAGCACGATCGTCCCGATGCTCACCGCCATCATGAGGGGGCTCACCAGAAGCAGGCGGTTGGTGAGGATCGTGATGATGAGTGCGAGCGCCAGCAATGGCACCGTGCCGATCCAGTACTTGCTCCAGAGCAGCGCCACGGGATCGAGGGGGCTCGAGCGGAGCAGCCACATCTGGCGGCCTTCGAGCGAGATCGACGGAAAGATGAAGCGCGCCGCCACGGCCGCGAGAACGAAGCCGGCGAGTCCAAGGTTGAGGAATGAGATGATGGTCACCAGCGCGAACGGGATCCGCTCGCCGGTGTGGATCGGGAGAGACTTGATGTTGATGAGGTAGACCATCAGCAGCACCGCCAGCAGGATGAGCTGGCTCCACTGCGTATTGTCCCGAAAGAAGAGCCGCAGGTCCTTGAGAATCAGCTCGCGTTTGTGTGTGGGGAGCCATCGGAGCAGGTGGGTGACGGGTCCGCGAAGCTTGCGGTGGATCTTCCGCTCGGCGCCCTCCTGCGCCTTCGAGAAGCCGAGATGGTAGAGCTTGCGGTGCACCAGGGCGCCCGCGGCCAGCGCGAGCCCAGCGGCTCCCCAGAGCATCGCGATCGGCGCCGGGTCGGCGATGCGGAGGAGCCAGTTCATGATCATCGAAGCAGTCCACTCGCTCGGCAGAAATGGACTCGTCGGCGTGCGCAGGACGGCGAGGTAATCCACGAAGCTCCGGAATCCCTCTGGGCGGGCCAGCCGCTCGGGCCGGATGAGTCGCAGCAGCAGCACCAGCACGCCGAGTCCGCCGATCGCGATCAGTCCCAGGAGCTCACGGGTGCGGCGCGCCGGAAAGACGTTCACCAGCGCCACCGTGATGATCGTGCCGCCGATCGCCGGGAGGAGGAGGAACGGCGCAAAGGCGGCGATGCAGATGAACGGAAAGAGGGGGCCGCCACTGTAGACCAGGCCAAACGCGGTCAGAATCGGCAGCGCCAGCAACGCCACCATCCACGACGAGTGCACGAC
>JBOHSC010000439.1:0-3356 GCA_050733115.1 Gemmatimonadales bacterium | reverse complement strand
GATAGAAGCCGTCCAGAAATGGCCCGCTGTAGCACGAGACCGCCCGAGTGCGATCGTGCTCCTCCAGCGCGCAGGCGAACGATTCGACATCGCTCGAGATCACGGCGGGATTGAGCCGGAGCTGGATGGTTCCGAGGAAGAGCTCGGGCGCCTGGAGATCACGGCGGAGGGCGTAGCAGGCCTGCCGGAGGAGCCCGCGCCCGTGCTCGGCGTCGGTTTCGGGCCACAGGGAGGCGATGAGCTTGTCGCGGCTGACGCCCCGCTGCCCCGCGGCGGCAAGGAGGGCCAGCAGTCCCAGAGTCTTCCTCTGCTGGGCTGCGCCGATGCCAGGGGTGCCGTCGATGTCTACCGAGGGGCCGCCGAACGTCCTGAGGTGGAGCACGTTGCTCCGTTTGATGGGTCTTTGACGGGCTTCTTACGGGGTGCTCCTAACTTAGCCCCCGTACCGTGAACTGGCGAACTCAGACCGGTACCCACTCAGGCCTCGTTGCCCAGTCAGGAGCCACCACAATGATCCGCCGCGAACTTCTCATCACCACCGCCATCATCGCCTCTGTCGTCACCATCTCCTGCTCGGACACGGCGGCTCCGAACCAGCTGGCAGCGGACGGTTCGTCCGCGAAGTCCTCCCGGAAGCACGGGGAGCTACATCTGACGAAGGAGTGTTCAGAATACACGGCCAAGGCCGGTTCTTTCTGCACGATCACGAAATCGAACCTCGACGTAATCACAGTCGGCACCAGGGAGTTCGCCCTCAAGGATGCGGATCTGGTCGCCGGCACCTTGAACAGCGATGGCCTCCTCTATGTCAGGGATGGCGAGCTCACGCTCAACCATTGCGACATTTCCAATATTTTCGCGACCGAGGGCGTTATTGGCAGCTGCACATTCTCGGGCGGGATCGGCCATCTCAGTGGGTTCCACGCGAACGTGGTGGTCTCAGTCAATAAGGACGACCCCAATAAGGCAGACTTTGATGGGACATACAGCTTCCGTGACCGCGATTGAGCCGAGAGGGAGCCTTCGATTGGCTCGGCCGCAAGCCGAGCCTGCCCCAAAGAAAATGGCCGGTGCTCTCGCACCGGCCATTGCCCCTCCTGGGCTCGAACCAGGACTCTCCTGATCCAGAGTCAGGCGTGTTGCCAGTTACACCAAGGGGCAGACAGAACTCCGAATCTCAGCCGTGAGCGATGAGCACTACTTATGGAAATGAGCCTCTCTGGAAGGCTCACCGACCATCGCTCTACGCTCACGGTTTTCCCATGGAGCTGAGGGGGATCGAACCCCTGACCTCTGCAGTGCGATTGCAGCGCTCTCCCAGCTGAGCTACAGCCCCGGCAGGCGCTAAACCTAGCCATCGGATAGCACCCGGTCAACGTGATGCAGCCGCAGAATCTTCCCTGACATAGCCCGCCGCAAGATCCTCGAACATCTGGTCCAGCCTCTCCTGGGGCAATCACTTACCCCTCGCCATCATTCCGCCCTGTGCCACAGCGCAGCCACGGTCATGGGCGGATTTGCCTCGGGGTGCAGTTCTTCCGGCACCACCGCGACCGCGGGGCGTGAATTCCGGGGGAAGCCGAATTCCTGCTCGCAGCGTATACTAGGCGCTGGCAGAGAAAACCGATCCGTTACCCCGAAAAGCGAGACCCAGATGCGCAGCCCCCGCTGCTTCCTGACCCTCTCCCTCGCAGCCGGAGTGTTCGGCCGGCTGGCGGCTCAGGAAGCCCATCACCACCACGACCCCGGCGCCCTCACCACCGCCAGCACGCCGGCCGGCGCCGAGACGCCCTTGTACGGCAACCTCGGCACCTATCACATGGCGATCACCGCGGCGTCACCGGTGGCACAGCAGTACTTCGACCAGGGGATCCGCCTCACCTACGGCTTCAATCATGACGAGGCGATCAAGTCGTTCAAGGAAGGGATCCGGATCGACTCCGCCTGCGCCATGTGCTGGTGGGGCATCGCCAACGCCCTCGGCCCCAACATCAACCTTCCGATGGACACCTCCGCCATGCGGCCCGCCTACGAGGCCAGCCAGCAAGCGTTGCGCCTGGCCGGCAAGGTGACCCCACGCGAGCGCGCTTATATCGAGGCGCAGGTCAGGCGCTACGGGCCGACGCCGGTGGCCGATCGCTCATCGCTCGACTCGGCCTATACCCGCGCCATGGGCGCCGTCAGCACCCGCTTCCCTGCCGATGACGATGCCGCAACGTTGTTCGCGGAGTCGATGATGGACCTCCGTCCCTGGCACTACTGGACCAACTCCGGTCGTCCGATGGCCCCGTCGTCGGTGCAGCAGGTGGAAGTGCTGGAGCGGGTGGTGATGCGGAACCCGAATCATCCCGGGGCGTGCCACTTCTACATCCACGCTGTCGAGGCGTCGAACGACGCGCAGCGCGCCCTGCCCTGCGCCACTCGTCTCCAGACGCTCGTGCCCGGTGCCGGCCACCTGGTCCACATGCCGACTCACATCTACATGCGGCTCGGCATGTGGGATCTGGCCGTGGAACACAACGAACATGCCGTGGCAGTGGACGAGAGGTTCATCCGGGACCGGCACCCGAGTGGCATCTACCCGATGGGTTACTACCCGCACAATCTCGACGTGATGCTTTCGGCGCTCAGCATGCTCGGCCGCGGCTCGGACGCCATCGCGACGGCGCGCAAGATCTCCGGTATCGTTCCCTACGCGGCCGCGCTCCAGGTGCCGCCGCTCGAATCATTCGCGATCAAGCCGCTCTACACCCTCGCGCGGTTCGGCAGGTGGGACGAGATCCTGAAGGAGCCGGCGCCGCCGGCCGGACTCCGCTACGCCAATGGCGTGTGGCACTACACCCGCGGGCTCGCGCTCGCGGCCAGGGAGCAGTACGACAGTGCGTCGGTCGAGCACGACAGCGTGGCGGCGATCGCGAGCACGATCTCTCCCGATGTGCCCGCCAGCCTCAATCCGGCCAAGGCGATCCTGGCGATCGCCGAGCGTCATTTGAGCGGCGACATCGCCGCGCGACAGGGAAAGCGCGACGAGGCAATGTCCGATCTCAAGGCGGGAATCGCCCTGGAAGACGAGCTGACCTACGACGAGCCGGCCGGATGGTATCTGCCGCTTCGGCAGCCGCTCGGCGCGCTGCTTGTCGTGGCCGGCCGACCGAAAGATGCGGAGCGGGAGTACCGGCAGGACCTCCTGCGCTTCCCGCACAACGGCTGGTCGCTGCGCGGGCTCGAGTCGAGTCTCCGCGCCCAGAAGCGCACGCGTGAAGCCGACGCGGTGGCGGCAGAGCTCAAGAAGGTATGGTCCCGGGCCGACGTGACGCTGGCCACCAACTGACCACGGCGGCACGCAAGAAAAGCGG